>JBKKBW010000186.1:0-4075 GCA_046713635.1 Dehalococcoidia bacterium | reverse complement strand
CGGTAACGCTGCGAATTGGACCTGGATCTTTGTCAGGAGCCCTTCGATGTCATGCGCGAGACTCTGTCCGACGTCGCGAACCGGCTTGAGGCGCATACGAAGGTTCTGGAGTTCTGAGCGCAGCGAGCGACGTTCGTTGGTTTCAAGGCGGAAGCGGTGGAACGCCGCTAAGGCCAGCGCAGCCGCACGGACGTTCCGTTCGTTGGCCTCGCGCGAGGAACTGTTCTCGATTGCATCACCAAGCTTGCTGCCGTCCAGGCGCTCCATGAGCAATAGGCCGTTGCTCGGCTCTAGGCCGACCGGAGCAGCAAGCCTTATCGACGCTGCTGTTTGGCCCGAGAGCTCTAAGGTTTTCGCCGCAACAGTCCTTGCGCGGGCGCCGTCCGGGTAGAGCTTGCCAACCAGACTCAACTGACCGCCTTCGTGCTCGATCTCGTAGTGCAGGACACAGCGGCGACCGGGACGGTAACGTAGCAACTCTACTCGCACTACTCGAATGTCGCGATGCTCCGGCAGCATGCGTGCGATCAACTCATTCGCGCGAGCGGCATCAGCCGCACTCCAAAGCAAGGGTAAAGCCCCGTCCGCTGGGAATATCTCCAGGAGGCAGGCTTGCTTCTCGAGGTAGAAGATGGAGCGAGCGTGCCCGTTGCCGTTGGCATCGATCTTTTCATGCAGTCGTTGGAGCCGTCCCCGCTGTCCAAACGTTGCAGTCAGAAGGGGCGCCTCCCCCTCGGGCGCCGGGTCAAGTTCAAGGCGGTACAGCGCCACGTGCTCTTTGCCGGCCTTGTAACGCGAGTACTGCATGGGCAGCCTTGTCAGCGTTCGGCCGGGGAAGAGAGACGGCAGAACGTACTCGGCCACGATCTCACGCATTGCGCGGCGGCTCACAGCCGTCTCAAGGAGAGGCAGACGAGCGTCTTGGATCGGCATCAGGCCGCGCGCGCCTGCAGCAACGTATCATCGGCGAGTAGGAAGAGCTGCTCGGCCGTCACAGGCCAGTTCGTCTCCAACGTGAAGAACGCGCGCAGTGCCTTCTTCACGTGTGCGATGGCTCGATACCACGCGACCCATGCAGGCGAGGTCGTGCCGGAAGAGCAGTACGCCTCTTCAAACATGCGTGCACAATCCACGACGATGGACTGGAGGCGCGGTCGGCGGATGCCAGTCAGATCTAGATAGCCGAGGAAGTTACCGGCGTCCGCACTTGCGCCCGACCGGCAGACTGTATCGAGGTCTAGCACGACGAGACCACCTTCGGTAGCCAGCAGCTGGTCGTGGCGGAAAGCTCCGTGTGCCGGCACAAGCTGCTCGGGAGGTAGGGCAACCACGGCGGCTTGAAGTTGATCGAGCATCTGGAGCAGCCTGCTCGCCAGCTCTGGCGCAGTCGCGCCGATTCCCTCGCCGTCACGGCGAAATTCTTCAATCAGCTTCTCGGGCGCGGCGGACGGAAGATCATCAATCTGCGTCTGCTGAAATGCGGCTAGTCCTTGCGCTGCCGCGACCATGTGTAACAGAAGCCCTGCTTTCGCTTGATGATCTTTGAGTGCAGGGCGTAGCATTCTGCGGACCTTCGTGGTGCCCTCCAGGGCCTCGAAGAGGAGCATGCGGGCATCCGGCAGATAGCGCGTCGCCGTTGGGATGCTCCACGGTGCATCTGCCGCAGCGAGAGTCTCGCTGGCGAGACCGTGCCAGCGAAGTAGGTCCGCACCCCGGTCGTCGCGAAATACCTTCGCATAGTACGACGTTTGCTGAACGCCCGAATCGATCGCGTAGCGATAGACGCAGCGCCGCCAAGGCTTGTAAGACTCAGGGACCGCGGTGATTGAGTTGGGTCCTTGCCGGGTCCCATTGGCGCTCAAACGCCCTGCGAGCCAGCTAGGATCGCCGGCTAGCACGAGATGCGGCAGCTGCAGATCGAGTGGGAAGAGTTGCACGAGAAGCCGCTGCTCGGGAAAGTATCGATAAGGGACCCCTTCGCCGCGTGTAAGCTCGGTGGCGCGCTGAATCGCTGCTTGACTAACTTCCTTAGAGATCAAGCGCTCGGCACGATCGTCATGAAATAGCCGTGCAGAGACCATCAGTTTGTCACCCGGTCCGCTGTCGCGCGCCCAAAGTACCACGCAGCTCTTGCCCGGCCGGTATCGAACGTAACGAACGTCGAACGCCTCCGGCACCAAGTCGCTGCCGATCATCGTCGTAAGGGCGCCGGCAATCACCGATGGTAGGCCTTCGCTCGCGAAGATCTCGCCCAATACGGGAAGCGCCGGATCGTGGGGGACGCTGCGTTCGCTGCTCACGTCAGTCGCGACCGCGCAGCATCGAAGCGCGCGGCGAAGGCTTAATCCGTCCGTAGAGCCTTGGGCCCAATAGCCCAAACGCGAGAAACTGCGCGAGGAACGGCCGGCTCCATGGCAACGCTGGCAGGAGGCCCACTGCATGGCGGAGCGCGTACATGCGCTGTCCTTCTGCGACTATCTCCTGGAGGCGAATTTCTTGCTTTGCGGCGATACTCCGGAGGCGCTTTCGACGCCACTTCCGATACGCCTTGTCGCCTAAACGTCGCCGCATGACGTTGCCCCAGCGCCTGTCCATCCGGCGAAAGCCGGCCAGCTTCGCCGTGGCGTCTTGCTTGATCTGGCCGCTGCCGTAGTCATGCTTGATCGCTAACGGCTCTTGGACGGCCGCGAACAAGTAGGAACGTTGCGCGAGGCGTAGCCACATATCGATGTCGCTAGCCGCGATCATTTCCTCATCGAAGCAAGACGTTGCGAGTAGCGCCACCCGCTTAACGACGTAAACCGACGGTGTCGGCGCCTTCCTGCCTCGGAGAAGCTCATCAAACAGATCACCTTCCGGTAGGTCACCTTTAGGTCGTAGTTCGGGCGCTTCATCTCCGTGCTGACGGTAGCAGGCGCAGTAAACGACGCCATAGTCGCGAGGCACCCCATCGACGCGCTCCATCTGGCGCGCGAGTTTCTCAGGCAGCCACTCATCGTCGCTGTCCAAGAACGCGATCCAGTCTCCGCTCGACGCATCGATCCCAGCGTTGCGCGCTCCGGACTGCCCGCGGCGTTTCGGCAGCGTAACCAGCTTCACCCGGGCGTCTCGATGCGATTCGACCGCGCTCCCTGTGTCGTCTGTTGATCCGTCATCAACGACGATTAGCTCGAAGTCGGTGAAGGTCTGCGCCAACACACTCGAGACTGCTTGGCCGATCAGCCGCGCGCGGTTGTAGGCCGGAATCACGACGCTTATGCGGGGCACGCTAGTTGCGGGTTGGTTCACGCGCGCGCCTCTGCGAGCAGTGCTTCAGCTGATTCAACGATGCGTTCCGCGACGTGGCGCCAGGTGTAGTTGTCTTCGACTACGGCGCGCGCACTTCTGGCGAGTGCGGCGCCCCGGTCTGGTAGGGCGAAGACGTCCTTGATACGCGCGGCCAACTCTTTGGCGTCACCCGGCTCGTAGAGCAGTCCGGACTCGCCGTGCGTCAGCACGTTTGCCACTTGGCCGATGCGCGCACCGACCACTGGCTTGGCCATCGCCATCGCCTCGAACAGCTTGATCGGTGAGAAGTAGTGGTCCTCGCCGCCGCCGTACGGCACGGCCACAACGTCCATCGCTGCAACGTAGGACGGTATTTCATCGTGATCCACCGCTCCAGTGTACGTGACGAACCCGTGCTTCCTGCGAGCGAGCTCCTCCATGCGTGGTCCCTGGCCCACGACGAGCAGATGATACGCCGAATCGTCGGCGACGAGTAGGCCCATGGCACCGAGCAACGTATCAAGATCATGCCAGGGTTTTAAGCTTCCCACGAAGCCAACCACCTTTTCGTTGTCGAGCTCGTGTCGCTTGCGAAGGTTGGCGCCCGAAACGTCGGGATTGAACAACTCGCAGTCGACGCCCGTCCGCACGACTGAGATGCGCTCGGCCGGCACGCCCAGCGATCGCGCGTGTTGTTGCAGCGTCTCGGAAACGACGAGCAGCGCACTTGCGCTTCGCCAGATGCGCGCTTCCAGTTCAGCGGCGGTGTGCCTGAGTACCAGATCGCGGTGTTTCGCCGCCTCCAGCG
>JBKKBW010000185.1:0-8111 GCA_046713635.1 Dehalococcoidia bacterium | reverse complement strand
CGATCGGCGCGTCCGGCATGATCCGGTTCGCCGAGGCCGCGCTCCAAGTGCGTGGCATGGCGGGAGAGCACCAAGTCCTCGACGCACACGTCGCGCTGGGCCACGCGTACGGCGGCGGATCGCAGTTTTACGCGATGTGGATCGTCGGCAGCGAGAAGCCAAAGGCCGCGTAGGCAACGAGGAATCAATCGATGGAGTTCAATCTGGCCGACCTGCTCGAAAGCATCGCGGACGCTATCCCAGACCAAGAAGCAATCGTCTGCGGCGATACGCGCCTTACGTACAAGGAGCTCGATGAGCGCGCGACGCGGCTGGCCCACTACTTCCTCGAAAACGGCATCAGCAAGGGCGACCACATAGGCGTGTACCTCTACAACAGCACGGAGTATCTGGAAGCAACGCTGGCAGCGTTCAAGGTGCGGGCGGTTCCGATCAATATCAACTACCGCTACGTCGAAGAAGAGCTCGAGTATCTCTTCGACAACGCGGACCTCATCGCGCTGGTGCACCATCGAGAGTTCGCGCCGCGCATCGCGGCCGTTTCGCAGCGCGTGCCGGGCATTCGTCTCATGCTCTACGTCGACGACGACAGCGGCGCCGATGTCGCGGCGCTCGACTCGAAGCCATACGCCGAAGCGCTTGCGTCGTCATCGACGGCGCGCGATTTCGCGCCGCGGTCGGCGGACGACATGTATATCCTGTACACGGGCGGCACGACGGGCATGCCGAAGGGTGTCATGTGGCGCCACGAGGACTTGTTTTTCGCCGCGCTCAACGGCGGCCAGGTCACGCCTGGAGCCGAACAACCCACGACGCCGGAACAAGTGGCCGAGAACGCCAAGAACAGCGGCGTGATTACGTCACTTTCGGCGGCGCCGCTTATGCATGGCGCGGCGCAGTGGGCGTCGTTCATCTTCCTGCTCAGCGGCAATCGCCTCGTGCTCTGCGCAACCAAGCGGTTTGAGCCGGAGACGATCTGGCGCCTCATCCAGGACGAGAAGGTGAACACGCTCTCGATCGTCGGGGACGCGATGGCGCGACCGCTCGCCGAGGCGCTCGACACGTCGAAGTACGACGTGTCCTCGCTGTTCGTCGTCGGGTCGGGCGGCGCGACTTTCTCGGAAGGCGTGAAGGCGCAGCTCAAGGAGAAGCTGCCGAACATCGGCCTCATCGACACATTCGGCGGTTCCGAAGGCGGCAACCAGGGTCACGGCGTCGAGGCGAAGGAAGGCGCGCAGGGCCCGCGTTTCGAACCGAAGTCGCACACGGCTGTACTGGACGAAGACAATAGGCCGCTCTCGCCCGGCACCGGTAAGGTGGGCATGCTGGCGCGACGTGGACACATCCCGCTCGGCTACTACAAGGATCCTGAGAAGACCGCGCGCACGTTCGTCGAAGCGCACGGCGAACGCTGGGTCGTCGCGGGCGACATGGCGATGGTCGAAGATGATGGATCGATCACGCTGCTCGGCCGGGGCTCGAACTGCATCAACAGCGGCGGCGAGAAGGTCTTCCCTGAAGAGGTAGAGGCCGCGCTGCGATCGCACCCCGATGTCTTTGATGCGTTAGTGGTAGGTGTGCCCGACGAGCGCTGGGGCGAGCGCGTCGCGGCGGTCGTGCACCCACGTGATGGTGCGTCGCTTACGCTCGATAGCCTGGACGCGCACTGCCGGACCAAGGTCGCCGGCTACAAAGTCCCGCGCGAGTTGCACATCGTTTCGGAGATCCAACGCCAGCCTAGCGGCAAGCCCGACTACAAGTGGGCAAAGTCCGTGGCGACTGCGGCGCAGGCCGAAGGGGTGCGATCGTGACAGCGCTCGTGAGCGACGCGCTCGTGAGCGACGCGCTCCTCGTCGAACGCGACGGCCCGATAGTCACTCTGACGCTGAACCGTCCCGATGTGAAGAACGCCGTCAACCCGGAGGTCCTTGTCCGCCTCGCCGACGCCTGGGACCTGATCGACGGCGACGACGACATTCGCGTCGCGATCATTACGGGCGCAGGCGGCAGCTTCTGCGCCGGAGCCGATCTCGACAAGCTGGTGACGGCTTCGCTCAAACGCCTGCCACCGGAGGACGAATACGAAAAGCGCTGCCGCGAGGACCCCGGCACGATCTTCAAAGGCTTCCTCCGCACACACCGGCTAACGAAGCCACTCATTGGAGCCATAGAAGGCCATTGCATCGCCGGCGGCATCGAGCTCCTCATGTCTATCGACGTTCGCGTCGCGGGCGAGGGCGCAACGTTCGGCATCTCGGAAGTGCGCTGGGGACTGTTCCCGATGGCGGGCTCGGCGGTCCGCCTGCGCCGCCAGATCCCCTATACGATGGCGATGGAGATGCTGCTCACGGGCGACCACTACCCCGCCGCCGAAGCGTTGCGCATGGGCCTCATCGGCCACGTCGTGCCTCCGGGCGAATCGCTGGCGAAGGCGCGTGAGATCGCGCTTCGCATCGCTGCGAACGGACCGCTGGCTGTGCGGAAGATCAAGCAAGCTGTCATCGAGACAGAGTCGCTGCCCGAAGAGAAGGCATTCGAGATCGACATCAAGCTCGGTATGGAGGCCATGAACAGCCAGGACGCCCGCGAAGGGCCAAAGGCGTTCAAAGAGAAGCGCGAGCCACAGTTCCAGGGCCGCTAGGAGCAACGCATGACCGTCGAGACAGCCGTCGCCGAAGATCAGCAGCAGATCATCAGGAGCTCGCTTCGGTCGATGCTCCAGAAGTACGAGCCGCGCCGCGCGGAGTTGCGCGAGATGGTCGATAAGCAGGGCATCTTCCCGGAGGAGCTCTGGCACGACTACGCGCAGGTTGGACTCATGGGCTGTCTCGTGCCGGAGGAGTATGGCGGGAACGGCGCTGGCCTACTAGCCCTCACCTACAGCTTCGAAGAGATCGTTGCGCAGGGCTTCTTCCCGGGGCTGCTGCTCGTCACCGCTATGGACGCTGCCTGCCTGGTGCGCAACGCCTCCGAGAAGGTCAAGCAGGAGTTTCTGCCTAAGGTCTGCGACGGCTCGCTCAAGCTCTGCTTCGCGCTAACGGAACCCAACGCCGGCACGAACACCTTCCGGCTCCAGACAACCGCGAAGCGCCACGGCGACGTCTATCGGCTCAACGGACAGAAAGTGTTTATCTCAGGCTGGGATGTCGCCGACTACGCGTTGGTTGTCGCGCGCACGACGACACTCGACGAGTTGAAGGAGCAAGGCAAGCCGAAAGTCCACGGGCTCTCGCTCTTCCTTGTCGACACGAAGTCCAAGGGCATAGAGAAGACACGCCTGCCAATCCCACTCAACGAGGGCCTGCGCCAATTCCAGCTCTTTCTCGATGATGTCGAAGTCCCGGCGGACCAACTGATCGGCGTGGAAGATGACGGCGCGATGACGATGTTCAACTCGCTGAACCCGGAGCGCATCCTCACCGGCGCGATCTGCGCGGGCATGGCCGAAGCCGCGCTGAAGAAGGCCGTCGCGTACGCAAACGAGCGCGTCGTCTTTGGCGACAAACCGATCGGCGCGTATCAGTCGATCCAGCATCCACTCGCGGAAGTGAAGATCATGCTGGAGGCCGTGCGCCTGATGACGTACAAAGCCGCGGCGGCTTACGACGAGGGCGTCGCGCCCGCCGAAGTTGGCAGCATGGCCAACATGGCGAAGCTGCTCGCGGCGGACCTCGCGATCAAAGCCGCCGACACGGCGATCGAGGTGCATGGCGGCAACGGCTTCTCCGAGGAGTTCGGCTTGATCCAGCTCTGGAACGGCGCTCGCCTGCTCAAGACCGCGCCCGTAAGTCGCGAGATGATCTTGAATTTCGTAGCGCAACAAGATTTAGGCCTACCAAAGTCGTACTAGGAGAGCCGCACATGACAACCACCGCCATCTTTGACCCGAAACTCTATGATCCAGACACGTTCGTCCCCGGCGTGCCGCACGAGGCGTTCAAGCGGCTTCGTAACGAGGCGCCTGTGTTCCGTCAGGTCGCACCCGACACCGGCACACCGTTTTGGGTGCTCTCCAAGTATGACGATGTCGTGCTCGTCTCGCAGGACAGCGCAACCTTTTCGTCGGCAAAGGGCACCAACATCGAGGACCTGAACAGCGGCACCGAACTGATGATGCTCAACATGGACCCGCCGCGTCACACGAAGCTGCGGACGCTGGTCAGCAAGGGCTTCACGCCTAAGATGGTGCGTGAAATGGAGCCCCATGTCCGCGAGATAACGAACTCCATCATCGACAAGGTTGCCAAGCGCGGCGAGTGCGACTTCGTCACCGACATCGCTGCCGAGCTGCCGCTGGCCGTCATTGCGGAGCTGATCGGCGTCCCGCGTGAGGAACAGCACCAGATCTTCCACTGGGGCAACCAGATGGTCGGCATGGAAGACCCCGAATACGGCACCACCATGGAAACAGCGATGAACGCCGCAGGCGCGATGTTCGCGTATGCCGAGCAGCTCGCCGCCAAGCGCCGCGAGCATCCGCGCGAAGACCTCGTTAGCGTGCTGATCGACTCAGATGTCGACGGTGAGAAGCTTACGCCTCTCGAGTTCAACGTCTTCTTCATGCTCCTCGCCGTGGCCGGCAACGAGACCACACGCAACCTGACTTCCAACGCCATGCTTGCGCTGTTCGACTACCCAGAGCAGAAGGAGCGCCTGCTTGCCGACGCGTCGCTCATGCCCACCGCAGTAGAAGAGATGCTTCGCTGGGGCTCTGTGGTGATGTACTTCCGCCGCACCACAACGAAGGATGTCGAGATCCGCGGCCAGCACATCGGCCCGAGCGAAAAGCTGACTATCTGGTACATCTCCGCGAACCGTGATGAGGACATCTTCCCCGACGGCGATGTCTTCGATGTCGGCCGCAGCCCGAACAACCATGTTGCGTTCGGCGGCGGTGGCGCGCACTTCTGCCTCGGCGCCAGCCTCGCGCGGCTAGAGATACGCATTCTGTTCGAGGAGTTGCTACGGCGCTTGCCCGATATTCAGCAAGCAGGCCCTGCCGCGCGTCTACGCTCCAACTTCATCAACGGCGTCAAGCACATACCGGTGCGCTTCACGCCGGAACGAGGCTAGTCCATGCGCACAAGTCTCTGCGACACGTTCGGCATCGAATATCCGATCTTCGCGTTCACGCGAAGCAAGGAAGTCGTCTCCGAGGTAAGCAAGGCTGGCGGCATGGGTGTACTCGGCGCGATCGCCTTCACGGTCGACGAGCTCGAGCCCGAGCTCGCCTGGCTCGACGAACACATCGATGGCAAGCCGTACGGCGTCGATGTCGTCATGCCCGCCGGCATCGTCGATGCGACCCCTCCCGATCTTGAGTCGATGATCCCGGAGCGCCACCGCGCATTCGTCGAGGAGGTGCTCGCGCGGCACAACGTTCCACCACTCCCACCCGGTGACGATGAATGGAATGGGCTGCTCGCCTGGGTGCACAGCCAGGCTCGGTCCCAGGTCGAGATCGCGCTCTCGCATCCGATCAAGCTGCTCGCGAACGCGCTCGGCCCTCCGCCTGCCGATGTCGTAAAGGCGGCGCACGACCGCAACGTCCTCGTCGCGGCGTTGATCGGCAAAGCGGAGCACGCCAAGAGCCAGGTCGAAGCGGGCGTCGACATCATCATTGCGCAGGGCACGGAGGCCGGCGGACATACCGGCGATGTGTCGACGATGATTCTCATTCCGGAGATCGTCGACGCCGTCGCTCCAACGCCTGTTCTCGCTGCGGGCGGCATCGGCACCGGCCGGCAAGCCGCTGCCGCGCTCGCGCTCGGAGCGCAAGGGATATGGACGGGCTCGATCTGGCTCTCGGTCGCCGAAGCAGACACCCACCCTGTCGTCGTCCAGAAACTGCTCGACGCGTCCTCCCGCGACACGGTGCGCTCCCGCTCGTGGACCGGGAAGCCTGCGCGCATGCTGCGCACAGCCTGGACGGATGCCTGGGAGGCGGCCGATTCACCCGGAGCTCTTCCGATGCCGCTCCAGTTCATGCTCACTGGAAACGCTCAGAGCCGAATGCACCTATACGCGGGCGCACAAGCACACGAGCTTGTCGGCACGCCGGTCGGGCAGATCGTTGGCACGATGAACGAAGTACGACCGACGAAAGACGTCGTGGCCGACCTTGTCCGCGGCTTTGAAGAAGCAACAGAACGGCTAAGCAAACTCACTAGCAAGGCAGGAAGCCCAACATGAATCATCAGACGAACAGGACTCCGCGCCCCTTTTGGCTGGCTGTCGCTGTCATAAGCGAGCTGCTCGCCTCGCTGCTGCTGCTGGCATGCAGTAGCGAAGACGAGCCGGACGGGAACGGCAGTACGACGCCTTCCGTGACTGACGCCTCGCCTTCCGCAACCACCAGCAATACGCCATCGGTCAGCGGCGATATCCTCACGCAGGAGGACGTCCTCGAGAAGGATCCAAACGTGACCAAGACGGCCGAGCTCGACTGGGGCGCGATGTTTGAGTTGACCGGCCCGCTCGCCGGCTTCGGCGAGCCGTCAGCCGATGGACTTAGGCTCGCCGTCCAGGAGATCAACGACGCCGGCGGCTTCCAGGTCGGCGACACGATCTACACGATCAACCTGCTTGAGCGCGACACGAAGTCGACCACGCAGGACGCGCTCGCCGTTGCTACCGAGCTCGTGCGCGACAACGATGTGAAGGTTATCTGGGGCCCGGCATCCGTCGGCGACCCTGAATCGACGGTCATCACGCAGCAACAACAAGTACTGCACATCTGCCCCTGCCCGCAGCGCGAGCTGACGGCGCTGAGCAGTCAGGAGAAAGTGGACAACGAGAATGGCTGGGCCTTCCAGACGTTGTCGGCGCCGAGCAAGTTCCTGCCGCCGGGCGCACGGAACACCAAAGTGGAGCACCCGGACTACGAAACCTTCGCTACGGTCTGCGTTAGCTCGCAGACCGGCCGGGCGTTCTGCGATTTCTTCGGCGATGCTTACGAAGACGCGGGCTTCGAGCATGTCGGTGAAGTATTCTTCCCCGACGGGACAACGGACTTCAATCCGTTCCTGACTACGCTGATTCCGGAAGATCCGGACATCGTCCTCAACTTTACGGACGCGGGGATCGATCAGTTTGCGCTCCTGAAGAGTTCGTGCCAGTTGGACGTGGGCAAGTTCTACATTGCCGTCGCGCTAGAGTACGAGCTATTCAAGGCGCTAGTCGGCTGTGAGGGGATCGCCTCCAAGTACGTGGCTGCGGGCGCTGCTCCCAGGAACAACGCGGAATATACATCGCCGAAGGCAGAAGAGTTCTTCGAGCAGAAGTACCGGCCATTTAAGGACCCGCTGCCATTTGCGGCATTCGCCGCGATGCTCACGTACGACCCGGCGTTCATGCTGATCGCCGCCATGCAAGAAGCGGGATCCGTGGACGACACGACCGCGATCGCCGAGGCGCTGCAGGGCATCCACTATGCCGGCTACGGCGAAGATAACATGTACTTCGATAGCAGGCACCTCATCGTCACCGGCAACGACGCTTGCACAATCTATCAGGACCAGATGACCTGCGAACACATTCCCCCGCCCGCGCAGGACAACGGGTAGAGGGTGGATTAGAGGTTGTTGACGGCATTGCCAGCTCTAAGCAGACGCTCCCTATCAGCTCCGTCCCGCTCTGGGGCGGCCGCATTACCTTCCCCGCGATCGATCATAGGTTTCCCGCCTGCCGGCGACACCTGCCGGTCAGAAGCGCTCGTCATGCGCGTGGGAAAGGAGGAGTAGGAAGGGCTAGTACAGCGTTTTCACACGATTACCAAAGAGTTTGGAACATCACAGAGGAGGACATTCATGGATCGCATTAGCGCGCGTGTAGCGCTCGCAGGAGGGCTGCTCGTCGCAATCGCCGCCTTCGCAGTGCTATTCACCTCGATAGCTGGCAACGGCAGCGGCGCGTCCGCCGCCGGCCCCACGCCGACGAACACTCCCGGACCAACTCCAACGCCAAAGTCAACCGACGGAAGTGGGGAAGTCAATGGCGTCTACGACATCATCGTCGACGCTGGTTTACCTGGTACCACTGACCTGTTCCACTGCATCGGTCTCCTGGCGCACAACGGCACGACGGACGACATCAAGGTAGCCGTGCAGTGC
>JBKKBW010000184.1:0-4389 GCA_046713635.1 Dehalococcoidia bacterium | reverse complement strand
GTCGACGACATCACCAGGCGCGCCGATGGCGAGGTCATCATCCCCATCGCCGTTGAAGTCTCCAGCCGCCACTGAGTCGCCAAACGACTCGTTCGCCTCAGCTACGCTCGGAGAAATGCCATCGATGTCCTGGTGGAAGATTTGGCTGCTGTCGCCGGTAAGGCCGGAGCCGGAGCCGTAGAGGACGTTCACCGCACCGGCGAACGCAGCCGTGCCGACCGCTTCATCAGGCGCGCCAACTGCCAGGTCATCCTCGCCGTCGCCGTTGAAGTCTCCAGCCGCCAGCGAAGACCCAAAGCCGTCGTCTTCCAGAGCGCCCGGGACGCCGGTGCTGTTCTGCGACCAGGACTGCTGACCTACCACGCCGAGGCCATCGGGCGACGAACCGTACAGGACCTGCACCAGACCGGCATCTTCCACAAGATTGACCAACTCGCCCGGCACGCCGATCGCGAGATCGTCCTCACCGTCGCCGTTGAAGTCGCCGGCCGTCAACGCAGCGCCAAACCTATCGGACGCCTGCGAATCACCATCGACATCAGCCACATCCTGGTACCAGAGCTGATTGCCCGTAGCGGAGAGGCCGGCCGCTGAGCCGTAGAGCACGTTCACCGCACCGGCGCTCCCGATGGCTTCGACATCTTCGCCCGGCACGCCGATTGCCAGGTCCGCATAGCCATCGCCGTCGAAGTCGCCAACGGCGAGCGCCTGGCCGAACATATCGCCAGGCTCCGCCGCGCCAAGCACGCCAGCGGTCCCCTGGCTCCATATCTGGTCCCCCGCTGCATCGAGGCCGAATTCGGTGCCGTAGAGGACATTCACCGCGCCTGCTAATAGCACACCAGGTGCACCGGGGATGTTGTCGTCGCCGACGCCGATCGCGAGGTCATCTACGCCGTCGTTATCGAAGTCACCGATCGCAACGGACTTACCGAACTCGTCGCTGCCTTCGATCACCCCTTCGACACCCGGGCTGTCCTGGTGCCAGAGCTGGTTATCGGCAACGACAAGTCCCGCCGCGGAACCGCGCGACTCTCCCGCCGCCGTCGACGAAGCGAACAACACGCCCGCGATCGTGGCGCTGGTCACCAGAGCGACGATCAAAAGCAGGGGTGCGCGTATGTGGAGCCGGTGGGTGATAGCAGTCACGGGAACGCCTCCATGCGGTTGGCCGAACAACGCCACTAGCATATCACAGGCCAAGCGGTGGAGCCTGGCTCGAGCGGAGCGAAGGACGCTCGCCGACCAGTGCCTTATCCTAACTTGTCGTAACGTTACGTGCGGGCGGGATCTCGGTCATTCGAATCGAACGGTCAGCGGCGGCAGCGGCAGACCGAAGGTCTCAGAGCGCCAGACCACGCCTGCCTCGATGGGCAGCGCCGCCGTCAGCGTTCCCGTCGTGATGTTCTCGCCCGCCTCGAGTTGCGGCGCGTCCGGCTGCGACGCCACCACGTCAGCGAGAAACGCCAACGCCAGCGCCGGATGATCGAGCGCGTTCGCCCCGACGCCGCTATCGACAAGCTCGCCGTTCTTTCGTAACGTCACCCTGCAATCGCGCAGCGAGTCTACGAGCCGCGCGATGTTTCGCTCCGTGATCGCGTACGGCTCGCCAACGATCAGCGCGGCATGGTGACTGAAATCGATCACCGAATCGGGGCCTCGGAACTTCCAGTCCGCGTAGTGGCAGTCCACGATCTCGAACGTGCGCGCCAGCCACTCGACCGAGCGCAGCACCTCCAGTCGATCGTCACAGCCCGCACGTATCGGCGCACGCAGCTTGAACGCGATCTCCGGCTCGATGCGCGGCGCTACCATCCGCGCGATCGACAGCACAGCAGAGTTATCGACTGCGTGCTGGAGCGTATGCGTATAGACGTGGCCCCACACCGGCTGGTGCACGTCGTACTGCGCCCACAGACTGCGATTCGTATAGCCGATCTTGCGTCCGGCCGTCGCCTCGCCGCGTTCGCGTCGCAGCCGCGTCGCCTCCGCCGCAATTCGATACGCCATCGCGAAATCGATGTCCGGCCAACGTTCCGTCGGCGGCATCACCAGCATCGACTGATCGAGCGCGGCAATCATCTCGCTCGCCACCGCCGCCACGTCGAGGCCTGGCGTAGCAGCACGAAACCCGTCACCGGTGTCAGGCTTGCTCATCAGCGTGCCAAAGCATAGCGCGTCGTCGTAGGGACGATCGCGGGACGTGCGCCTCGGCACATCACGTGGATCCCAACCCGCTACCTCCGGTGTTGCAAGTACGTGACACTCGCTCCTCTGGCCCTCCAGCCTAGTTGACTCGCAACCGGCCCCAGGCCTATAGTCACAGACGGTCGACGGCATCGACAGACAGTCGACGGGATCGACGTACACAGAGCACGGATGCCTACCTTCGGGGCTGGACGCCCCTGAGCCAAGCGGCAAGCCTGGCACGGAAGGGAGGTCCGCGCTCGATCTATACCGGACACCAACGGAAAGCATACCCGCAAGGGCCCCACAGGAGGATCACTATGCACATGAACTCTTCAGCTAAAACGAAGCTTCTTGCGCTCGCAGGGTTTGCGATCGCCTCGGCGGCGGCGATGGCCATCGTCGTATCGTTCGGTCACGGTGGCGGGACCTCGGCTTCAGCGCAGCAGTTGCCGAAGGTCACAGTCTGCCATAACACTGGTAGCGCGACCAACCCGTGGGTCGAAATTACCGTCAGCGGCAACGCGGTGCCCGCGCACGTCGCCAACCACGACGGCGACTTCGTCGTGACCCGCGAACGGCCGTGCCCGCCAGTGCCAACAGGTACACCGATGGCAACGGCAACGCCCACATCGCCGTCTGCGACTCCCACAAACACATCGACGCCCACCAACACGTTTACGCCCACTCCGTGCGACCCGATCGGCAACCCGGACGGCTGCCCTCCGGCCGACACGCCGACGCCGACACCGTGCGACGGAGCGGCGTGCGTTACCGACACCCCGACCCCGACGCCGTGCGACACCGCCGGATGTCCGCCGACAGACACGCCGACGCCAACGCCGTGCCCTGTCATCGGAGGGAACGGCGCAGGTGAGAGTCCGACGGACACCCCCACGCCGGAGGACACGCCCACACCGACGCCCTGCCCATTCAGCTAGGCGGATAGCGTCGCAGTAGCATCAACGAACTGAGGGGCGGCCACACGGCCGCCCCTCTTGCTAACTCGATGACTAGCTGGTCGCTGACGCCGTTCCTCCCCCGAGTCAGGGACGGCCTAGCTACCTAGCAGTCGTGGAAGTACTGTTTCACCTGGTTCAGAATGTCGTCCACCCGCTGCAGCCCATTCGGCGGGCCAAGGTTCCACGGCTGCTGCCCTGTGATAAGCGTCCGGTCCGTCGAGCGGCTATACCCCGCCGCGAACGGCGGGTTCCCCGGCGATGAGTCGTTGTCGTCCTGGAAGTACGCATCGACCGTCGCCAGGATGTCATCGACGCGGTTCAGCCCATCGCCGGTCGGGTTGAAGTAGTCCCACGGGTTGTCTATCCAGCGCCGCCCTCCAGACAACTGGCTGCCCCCGCCGAACTGCCCGCTGACAAGCTGACCGCCTAACCAGCTAACGTGTGACATCTGGCCACTTGCCCCCTCAGCACGCACGTGCTAGTATCGGCCCAGCTTCAAGCCGGATGCAATAACGAAGATCATTAGAGTACACAGCAAAAGAGTGTTTTTGCAAAACAGACATGTTAATAACAGATTCAACTTGAAGCTAGCTCGTGGTACCAAAAAACCGCCGCAAAAAGGCAAAAATGACGGAAAAACGCCGACTTTCGGCTCGCTGGTGTCGTCATCCGGCCTTCCCAGTCTCACAAAGAGACACCCCCGCTGCCGTTCGTCGTACGGTGTGGCCATTATGTCGCGCAAAATGGCCATTTCTGCCAAACGAACTTCGAAACAGATTCGGATCGGACCTAAAACGAACTTCAAACGAACTTCAATGTTCGGCAGGCGTGCCGTACTATTATGAGCACGGCGTCGCGCCCAAGAACCAATGCTACTGTCTCCCTCGCCCGTCCCCACCCGCGTCGCTATCATGCGACGGTTCTCCCTTCCCTTTAGGGAGGGGACCAAGGGGTAGGTCTGTATGAAGATCACCAACGTTAAACTCCGCACCTTCGTCCTCCCGCATAAGGAGCGGCCGTTCCACCCCACCTAGCAGCCCTTCCCCAGCAACAGCCACCGGCTCCAGGTCGTCGAAGTCCACACCGACGAGGGCATCACCGGCATCGGTTCCGGCGGCGTCCTCACGAGACTGAACACTACCGCCGGCCTCTTCGTCGGCAAGGACCCGCTCGCCATCGAAGAGCACGTCGAGATGCTCAAGACCATCGCCTACTTCATGGGCCGCCCCTGGGCCATCGA
>JBKKBW010000183.1:0-6898 GCA_046713635.1 Dehalococcoidia bacterium | reverse complement strand
GCACCGTTGTGAAGGAGCCAAACCCTGTTGGGTTCGACGGCCCGTTGAGTGCTGACGACGTGCGCACATGGCTGACACGCCTCGGGGGTGAGGGAGGAATCTTCCTGTGCGAGATCGAAGGCAGCGTGATTGGGTTCAGCGCTCTCGATTTCGACACCCACCAACCGGACATGGGCGTTCTCGGGGTATGGTTACTCCCTGAGTCCCGGCGCCAGCGACTAGGCACATCGCTCGCCGAGTACGCGCTGGGCTTTGCTCGTGACAAGGGCTACAAAAGGATCCGTGGGAGGTTGCCGCAGCAAAACCAGGTAGCGCTCAGCTTTCTGTCGGGCATCGGTGCGCTCGTTCCGATGTACAATCCCGAGACGGAGTTCGAGCTGCCCATCTACGACGAGCAACGTTGATCCGTCGGATCGACCCGGTAGGACGCACCGCGTTTGGGCTGCTCTGCATCGCCGCCATGTTGCTCGAGGCGATTCCGGTCTTGCTTGTGGTCGGTGTCCTCGGCGGCTTAGGCATACTACTTGTCGGCAACTTCGATCGCGCGCTCTGGGTGTGGGTGGGCTCGTGGGTTGCCGCGGGTCTGTCGACAGTGATGTTCGTCGCCCTTGCTTACTTCTTCTGGCCGCTTGCGTCGGACTGGATCACCGAATGGCAAGGCTATGTCATGGGCTTCGCCATCGGTGGCGTCGGACTGGCTTTTATGGCATTCGTCGTGTTCGTTACGGACTGGCCCCTAGCGCTGGAACTCATCATTCCATTCGCAATTACGTTTGCCGTCGGGTTCCTTCTACCAGGCTGGTTCCTGGGAATCAGGCCTGATCTACGCACAATGGACCGGCACCGTAACGTCAGGCGGCAGTCATGACTAAGCCCGTCAAAGTCCTCATTATCGGTTCCGGCCCAATCATTATCGGGCAGGCCGCTGAGTTCGACTACGCGGGTACGCAGGCATGCAAAGCAATGCGCGAAGAAGGTGTAGTGTCCGTGCTGGTGAACTCGAATCCGGCGACGATCATGACAGACAAAGGCGTGGCCGACATCGTTTACATCGAGCCCCTTACCGTCGACGTCATAGAACGAATCATTGCGCGCGAGAGGCCCGATGGCCTTCTCCCTACGCTTGGCGGCCAGACTGGACTGAACATGGCTGTTTCACTCGCTGATGCAGGCATTCTGGAGAGGTATAACGTTCGGTTGCTGGGCACATCGCTCGAGACGATTCGCAAGGCAGAAGACCGCCAGCTGTTCAGGCAGCTGCTCGATGACCTTGGCGAGCCGTATCCACAGAGCGAAATCGTCACGACGCTCCAAGAAGCCCGCGCGGTTGCAAAGCAGCTCGGGCTGCCGCTTGTCGTGAGGCCAGCATTCACGCTCGGCGGTACTGGTGGCGGCGTGGCGATGAACGACGACGACCTCGATCGCATTGTGTCGGGCGGGTTGGCGGCGAGCCCAATCAGCCAAGTGCTCCTTGAACGGTCGCTGCTCGGCTGGAAAGAGGTCGAGTACGAAGTGATGCGCGACGGTGCAGACACCTGCATTACGGTCTGCAACATGGAGAACTTCGACCCGATGGGCGTCCATACCGGCGATAGTATCGTCGTCGCGCCGAGCCAAACGCTCTCGGACAAGGAGTACCAGATGCTGCGCTCTGCGAGTCTCCGAATAATTCGGGCGCTGGGCATCGAAGGCGGCTGCAACGTCCAACTCGCGCTCGCCCCGCGGGAAGAGATAGCTGCTTGGGGTGCGCCGAGAGTCGAAGGCGACCCACCGTACTACGTTATCGAGGTAAACCCACGCGTGTCCCGGAGTTCAGCGCTCGCATCCAAGGCTACGGGCTATCCGATCGCGCGCGTCGCGGCGAAGATAGCAGTTGGTAAGCGTCTCGACGAGATTCCAAATGCCGTAACAGAGAAGACATCGGCTGCGTTCGAGCCAGCACTGGATTACGTCGTTGTGAAGATCCCGCGTTGGCCATTCGATAAGTTTCCTTTAGGCGACCGAACCCTAGGTACGCAGATGAAGGCGACCGGCGAGGTGATGGCGATTGACCGGTCGTTCGAAGCAGCACTCCAGAAGGCGATACGTTCGCTGGAGGTCGGAGGACGTTCGCTCCTCTGGGAAGACCCTGCGTGGCAGGACGTCAATCTCTGTAGTGGCGCCATACCTGCGACCGACGATCGCATCTGGCTCTTGCTGGCAGCCCTACGGCGCGACGTCAATCCAATGGACCTCACTCTGCGAACGGGTGTTGATCCCTGGTTCATCAGCAAGCTCTCAAACATCGTGGCGATGGAGCGGCGTTTGCTTTCGGAAGATCACTTGGGACCGGGCCTTCTTTGGGATGCGAAGCGTCTCGGCTTCTCGGACGAACAGATCGGGACGCTTGCAGACGAGCGCCCAGAACGAGTTCGTCTGCACCGGCAGCAGTGGGGCATCCGGCCCGTCTACAAGATGGTCGATACGTGCGCTGCGGAGTTCGATGCGGCAACGCCGTACTTCTATAGCACGTATGAACACGAGAACGAGGCAGCCCCCCTAGCCGGCAACAAGGCGCTCGTCATCGGTAGCGGTCCGATCCGTATTGGACAAGGCATTGAGTTCGACTACTGTTCGGTCCACGCAGTTTGGGCCCTCCAGCAAGCTGGCTACCGGGCGATGATCGCGAACTCGAATCCCGAGACTGTCTCTACGGACTTCGACACGTCAGACAGATTGTACTTCGAGCCGCTGGATGAGGAGTCCGTCCGCGACATCCTCGACAACGAAGCGGGAGAGACGCCGACGAACGGCAACGCCCCGGCATCGATTGTGCAGTTTGGCGGCCAGACCGCAATCAACCTCGCTGGCGCCCTCCACATGTCCGCGCTGCCCATCCTTGGCTCTAGCGCCGAGGCAATCGACATGGCGGAAGACCGCCGCCGCTTCGAATCGTTCCTCGCGAATCTAGGCATCCCGCAGCCACCAGGTGCCGGCGTGACATCGATCGATGAAGCGCGGCGCACCGCCGACGTGATCGGCTACCCGGTGTTAGTGCGGCCGAGTTACGTCCTCGGCGGCCGCGCGATGGAAATCGTCCAGAATGCGCACGAGTTGGAGCACTACGTGCGCGTCGCAGCCGAGGTCGGGCCTGGCCATCCGATCCTGATTGACAAGTACTTGGAGGGACGGGAGGTTGAGGTCGACGCAGTTTGCGATGGCTCCGAGGTACTGATTCCAGGAGTCATGGAACACATAGAGCGCGCAGGAGTCCACTCCGGCGACTCGATGGCGGTCTATCCGCCTGTCAATCTCACTGACGATGAGATCTCTACGATCGTTGAGTACACGGAGAGGATAGGCCTGGCGCTGCAAGTTCACGGCCTCATGAACATCCAGTATGTGATCGTCCCGTCGGGCGGGAGCTCCGACGTCTACGTGCTCGAAGTGAACCCCCGGTCGAGCCGGACCGTGCCGTTCATTTCTAAGGTCACAGATGTGCCGCTCGTGCGGCTGGCAGCGAATGTCATGCTCGGCACTTCGCTAAAGGACCAGGGTTACCAGGGTGGGCTCTGGCCGGCGCAAGACCTCTTCGCAGTAAAGGCGCCGGCCTTCTCGATGTCAAAGCTCATCGGCGTTGACACATACCTGGGGCCCGAGATGAAATCGACCGGAGAGTGTATGGGAATCGACAAGACGTTTCCCGCCGCGCTGGCGAAAGCGCTCGTCTCCGCTGAGCTCGCCCTGTCGCCAGGCGGCGCCGTCCTGCTTAGCGTGGCCGACGCTCATAAGCAGGAAGCCGAACCGATCATCCGCAAGCTCGCGGAAGCAGGCTTCCGGTTATACGCGACCGAAGGAACGGCTGCGATGATTCAACGGCTCAGCCTGCCTGTGGAGCAGGTACCGAAACGCCTGAACGAAGGCCACCCCAACGTGGTCGACGTGGTCCGAGACGGTACGGTGCAGTGCGTGATTAACATCTCGGAGGGCCGTATTACAGGGACACTGCGAGATGGCTTTCACATTCGCCGCGCTGCCGCCGAGCAACGGATCCCTTGCTTCACCAGCCTTGACACGGCACGCGCCGCAACCGAAGCGTTGCTAGCAGGAGCACAGAACTACACAATCCAGCCGCTAGCCGACTACTTGCGTGACGAATGAGGACCGTCTTCGCGCGTGTTGTGGAGAATCGGCGGCTCTACGGGAACACCTACATCACGTGGTTCGCTGCGCCGGAGATACTCGGCGGGGCGACACCCGGTCAATTCCTCATGTTTCGGTGCGTCGAGCCCGTTGTTTCCGTTGAAGCTGCGCTGGACTCGACGACACTGTCCGTAGATCCGTTGCTGCCTCGCGCGATGAGCATCCATCGCGTACGCGAAGGCGCAGAGGGCCAAGAGTGGTCGATCCTCTACGACATCGTTGGTGTTGGCACGCGCTGGCTCGCGACACGGCAGCCGGGCGACATGGTGTACTGCTGGGGCGCGCTTGGTCACGGCTACGAAGTTCGCAAGACGAGTAGTCATCTGTTGCTTGTTGGAGGCGGAATCGGTGTCGCCCCACTGGTTTGGCTCGCAGATGAAGCTGTTGCGAACGGCCGGAGCGTAACTATGGTGCTGGGCGGGCGAACGTCCGAGCAAATCTTTCTTGCAGGCTTGCTGCCGCGCGAGGTTGAGCTTGTCGTCTACACCGAGGATGGGACTGCGGGCCGAAAGGGTCTCGCGACGAGCGGCTTCGCCGAGTACGTGGAATGGTGCGACCAGGCATTTGCTTGCGGGCCGAACGCGATGTTCAGCGCCATGGCAGACACCCTCCGGCCGCTTCGACTGCGCCGTTCGATCGAGGTACTCCTTGAGGAGCGCATGGGATGCGGTACCGGTATTTGCTACGGCTGCGCAGTGGAGACGCGGAAGGGCATGCGCCTCGTCTGCAAAGACGGCCCGAAGTTCGAACTACGCGAGATTTACTAGCGTGGCGACGTTTCTGTTGCAGATGGCGGGCCAACCTGGCTCCGGCAAGAGCACGCTCGCTCGGCTGATCGCTCATAGCACCGACGCAATCGTGATCGACAAGGATGTCATCAAGACTGCCTCGCTCGACGCGGGTGCTGATGAAGGACTGGCTGGGCCTCTTGCCTATGAAGTATTCTTCGCGCTCGGTAACAGTCTCCTCGGCCAGGGCTTGAGCGTTGTGCTGGACAGCCCAACATTTTGGGATTCGATCCTCGTAAAGGGTACGTCCATGGCTGCTGAGCGAATGGTTCCGTATTTCTTCATCGAATGCGTCTGCAACGATCAAGACGAGCGGGCGCGGCGGCTGCGTGATCGGCCGCGCATGAGGAGCAATCCCGGCGTGGAAATAATCGATCAGCCGTGGGAGACGATCGCCCCATCTGGAGCGTATCTGCGAATCGACACGACCCAGCCTATAGAGCGCTGTCTCGAGCTGGCGCTCGATTACCTCGGCCAACCGGCCAGCTAAGCCGTTGCTGCGTCAAGCTCAAGCGCCTGTCGGACGGCAGGCACCAGCTGCTCGTCAATGTCCGCCTTGTCAATCAGGACGATCTCAAACTCGGCGGCGCGTCGACGCACGTACGTGTACTTCGCCTCGCCGGTTTGAATGATGATTGGCAGTTCCCTGCCGCGATGCTCCCTCGTTACCTCGATAACTTCCCACCCAGTGTTCACTGGCATATCCATGTCTGTGACAAGCAGATCGAAGGACTGCATAGGGTCGCGGATTACCTCTATAGCCTGCCGTCCGTTTGCCACAGGTATGCAGCTCAGGCCCAGCGGTTCGAGCAGCGTAAGGATTCTTGTCCGAAAGTCCGTATAGTCTTCCGCGATGAGGACGGTCGGGGTGGGATTCACTTCGTGCGAAGCTCTGTCAGGTGATCCTTCAGATCGATGTACTGATCGGCTGCGCTCCGAAGTTCATGGGCCGTGCTGTCCCCGAACGCTGCAACTTCGACGCGAACGCCCTTACTGCAGACAAGTTCTACGAGGCGCCGAAAGTCACCATCTCCGGAAACGAGAATGACGACATCGAGCCGCTCGCAGATCGTAAGGATGTCTATCGCAAGCTCAACGTCAAAGTTCGCCTTTATCGATCCGTCGCCGTAACGCTTCAGGGGCTTGGTGATCATTGCATAGCCAAGGCCCATAAACGGCTGAACGAATTTCTGAGCTGCGATTGGCTCCGTCAGGTCATCGCTAATCGGAGAGTACGCGCTAGCACGTACGAGATCGCGGCCGCGAACAAGAAACGGGAGCATCTTGGCATAATCGACCTTGGTTCGCAGACGTTCAGCAGCATACATTATGTTCGGAACGTCGACGAATATGCCGACACGCTGGCGTTCGCCACCGAACCCGTTGACAGTCGCTAGCCGTGTTTCGATGGCGGAAAGCGCGTTTTGTACACCCTTCAGCGTCGCCAGTTGCTGATCGATCATGGCTTCCTGGTGCGCTAGGAGGCCTTCGATCGTCCCGGACGGAGGCTTCGCGGTCGCCCTGCGCACCACCCGCGCAGGCTCGGGCTCAGGTTCGGGGCTAGGGATGCCTCCATCAAGGTAGTCATTTGGAGGCCTTCGGCCGGCTCCACCGCGACGGCTACGACGCGCGCGGCTGGCCGGTGCAGCCGCCTCTGGCGGCTCTGACTCAGGAACGGGACTCGGGCCAGCCTCGGCCGCCCTTTTCGTGGATCCACTTCCGCGCCGCCCCCGGCGCGTTCGCTTCGGCGCAGCTGCCTCGGGTTCAGCCGCCGGTTCTTCTTCCTTCTGCTTGCTGGTTCGAGTTGTTCTTCCGAAAAAACGTAACGTCATGCTGTCTTATACACCTGCTGTCGCAAACTGAAGCGTGCTACATCGTGCCGCTACTTGCTCTGCTACATGGAAAAACGCCTGCGCCTGCTCTGAATC
>JBKKBW010000182.1:0-3601 GCA_046713635.1 Dehalococcoidia bacterium | reverse complement strand
GCTTTGGGCGCATGACGTCGGTCGACGTGACGATGACCGGAAGCAACTCGCCCGCGATCCCGAGCGTAGCAAGGCTGGCGCGCATCTGCGGCGACCTCAACATTGTATTAGACACCAGCGCTGTGGGTACCAGTAGCGCGCGCAGTCTGGAAAGCGTGTCCGAGGAGTCTGCATAGGCCTCCGCACCCCACGCCGCCAGACCGACGTCCGTTGAGAGCCAAAACGCCTCGGATCGCTCCCGCGAGAGGTCCACCCCGTAAGACGCGAATACACTGCGCGAGATGAACGCGCCATCAACTTCCAGACCGCGTTCGCGCTGCGCCTGCTGGGCTCCTTCGACAGCCAAGGAGATCTCGCTGAGTAGGGTGGCGACGTCAACCGACAGCGTGACACTCCACTCGTCCAGGAGTGGCTGCACCTGATCCGCCATCGCTGGAAAGAGGACGGCGCGATCGGCCGGGTGCGCCTGGAAGATGAGCGTATCGCCCAGGTCGAAGAACACCGCCTTAGGCTGCATTGCGCTTCGATCGTAGCGGACTTCATCGCCAGCAAGCGGCTTGTTGGCCTTCTGAGGCGGTTCTATAATGACTCCATGAGCGAACTGCCGGGCGGAATGGACAACGACTTCTTCCTCGACTACGAGGAGATCGTGAAGACGATCAAATCAGCGGATGTCGTTACGTTTCGCTTCGTGATCATCAATCAGCGCCTCCTCATCGACAACCGCTCATCAGAGATCGATCCGCCGCTCGTGAAAGTAGTGCCACGAGCGACCAGTGTTGAGGACCGCTTCCGCAGTCTGAAGCAGCTTCGGCCACGCTTCCGGTTGCCGGAGAAGATCAGCGCCATCTGGTGGCCGAAGTCGATCAAGAGCATGGTGGAGCATGGCGTGTGGGACGCGATCGTGCAGCGCATCATCGAAGGCGGCTTCGCGCAGACCGCAGAAGAGTGCGAGGGAGTTCTGAACGAGCTCCGTGAGCTTGAGCGCCAGGAAGTCGTCAACGCGATAGGCGGCGAGAGCTACCAAGCCCTATGGGAGCGTTAGTCGCGATCTAATGGAGCGGGGACTCTTTCTGCGTCTGGTGCGGCAGGCGCTTGAAGACCTACCGGAGCCGTTTAGAGCCATGGTCGACAACATCGACGTGATCCTCGAGCAGCGGCCAAGCAGGCGCGAGCTTCTTGAGGCGGGACTTGGCCCGGACGAGACCCTCTTTGGCCTCTATCAAGGCATTCCACTTACCCAGCGTGAGTCGTACGGCATGGTGCTGCCGGACAAGATCAGCATCTACCAGGAGCCACTAGAAGCTGAGTTCTCGGATGAGGCGGAGCTCATCGAAGAGATACGCGTTACGGTCCTCCACGAACTAGCCCACCATTTCGGCATGTCAGACGAGCATCTCCATGGGTTGGGTCTGGGTTGAACTTCGGCTTGGCTCGCTCCTTTAGCCGGAGGCGCCGAAGCTGAGAACGGGCGAGGCTGATACGAGAGCCAACTTTCCAGGCGATCTGCCGATACTCCTAGTGGAACAACCTGCGCTCGTAGACGACGGGCAGCCAAGCTGAAGGGGACATACAGTGCGGAATCTGCTGGAACGCTGGCCGCTACTGCATTGGCGCATCTTCGGGCTGCTGACGCACGAGCGGGCGCAAACGATTGCGGAGTACGGATTGATCATTTCCGTTGTTGCTGTGGGAGTCGTCATCCCAACGATGCTGCTTTTCAGAGGGGCGATGTCCGATGCCTTCGCCTCGGCGACAAACTGTCTCAGCGGCAGCTGTTAGGCCCGGCTAAGCACCTGGCCTGCAGCGAGGGCTGATGGCGTACCGCCGTCCACCACAACTTGCCCGTTTACCAGCACGTAGGGCATCGCGATCGGGTACTGCCGCGGCTCTTCGTACGTCGCGGTGTCTGCCACTCGCTGAGGATCGAAGATCGCAAGATCGGCCCAAGCTCCCTCGCGTATCTCCCCTCGATTAGCTAGACGGAACTTGTTCGCTGGCAGCGATGTCATGCGCCGGACGGCGTCTTCTAACGTCAGCAGCCCTTCGTCGCGAGAGTAACGGCCCAGTACGCGGGGGAACGTGCCATAAAGCCTCGGGTGCGGCTTGCCAGCCGTCGGCAGCCCATCCGAGCCGATCATGCATACCTCGTGCTCTAGCACCCGCCGAACGTCGCCTTCGTCCATGAGGAACATGATCGCTGACGGCGTGTTCTCCTCTTCCCGCAGCAGGCGGCTCGTAGCTTCTTCGACAGGTAGGTCCATCATCGATGCGATTTCAGGTAGCATTTTCCCTTCGTATTCGTGGTGGTGCTTTACGGACGCTACCATCACATCGGCAGCATCCATGTCCCGCACGAGGCGACCGCGTGGCGCGATGGCGGCAAGCGCTGTGCTCGCCGCGGTGTAGGGGTACGCGTCCGTCGTAATGTCGAGGCCACGTTTGCGCGCGGCGTCGATGAAGGGTACAGACTCTGCCGTCTTGCCCCAGTTCCGGCGGCCACTCGCCTTATGGTGCGATATCTGCACCGGCACGCCGGCGGCTTCGCCGATGCGTATCGCTTCTTCGATTGCGCCTAGCAGTTCGGCACCCTCGTCTCGCATATGCGTTGCGTAGATTCCTCCGTACTGCGCAACGACCTTCGCTAACTCGATGATCTCCTCGGTCTGCGCGAAAGCACCCGGCGCATAGATCAGGCCGGTCGAGAGTCCGACAGCGCCTGCGCCTAAGCCTTCCGCCAGATGGTCCTTCATGCGTTGCAGTTCGCTGTCCGTCGGAGGCCGGTTTTCTGGACCCATCGTCGCGGCCCGAAGCGCACCGTGCGGCACGAGAAACGCAGCGTTTACGGATGCCTTCGCAGCACGCACGCAGTCGTAGAATTCTGGTAGCGATCCCCACTTCCACTCCTGGACAGGGCCAAGGATTCCTTCGACGCCGCGCCGGTAAAAGAGCTGAAAGGCATCGGTCGCGGGGGCAGCGCCTGCGCCGCAGTTGCCGTTGACAACGGTCGTTACGCCCTGCGCAACTTTGAAGTCCATACCCGGCATGTTGAGTAGCGCAACGTCGTCATGCGAATGTACATCGATGAAGCCGGGCGAAACGGCGTGGCCGGATGCATCGATGACGCGAGCGGCGTCACCACCGATTTCGCCAACTGCAGCGATCTTGCCATCCGTTACGGCGACATCGCCATCGAAAGCCGGTGCACCCGTCCCGTCGATGATGCGGCCGCCACGTATGATGAGCTCGAAGGTTGGCATAGCGAGCCAGCCTAGCGTAGCCAAGACGGGCGAAACAAGCCGAGTGCTGCATTCGTGACCTAGCGGAACTGCCTGGCTACAATACTGCTAGATTTCGAATGGGAAGGTGATATGGCCCGCCGCACATTCGCGCTGATCTCGCTGCTTCTCCTCGGCGCGCTCGTCACGGTCTCTTGCGGGAGTGACGGCAACCCCGGATCGAATGGCAGGACGCCTGGGGGAGTGGTGAATCTCACCCTCTGGCACTCAATGCGCGCACCCTACAGCGGCGCCCTGGAGCGCATCGCAAACGAGTTTAACGGCTCGCAAGCGACCTATCAGGTCGAGGCGATCTACCAGGG
>JBKKBW010000181.1:0-2088 GCA_046713635.1 Dehalococcoidia bacterium | reverse complement strand
CGTAGCGCTTGCGAAGTCTGCGCTCGGCGATGCGCTCGTGGGCGTCATTGCGACGCGCGTGCCCGAACGCCGCCTCGCCGCCCTTCCGGGCGAAATCGAAGCGCTGGGCGTGCCGTGTCTGGCCGCGCTACCGGAAGATCGTCTTCTTGCCGGGCCAAACGTTGGCGAGATGGCCGCCGCGCTTCACGCCTCGCGCCTTGTCGAGCGGGGGATGGAGGACGAGGCGGTGGAGTATGTGATGCTCGGTCCGATTTCCGCGGATCCCGGCCAGCCGTACTTCCTTCAGCACGGGAGTAAGGCCGTTGTCAACCGCTTCGATAAGATGGACCTGCACCTCGCCGCACTGGCGACGGAGCCGGACTGCCTCATCCTCACCGGCGGCCAGATGCCCAGCCCGTACCTGCTCGACCGCGTCGAGGGCGGCGACTTTGCTATCACTGTACTTCTGGCGCCTGAGGGCACGGTACGTACGGTTGAAGTCCTTGACGAGCTGTTCGGCAGCACACGGTTCGCCGGCAAGCGCAAACTCGCTCGCGCTATCGAACTGATGCGCACGCACACTGATTCAGAGAAGCTCGCAGCAGCATTCGGGTAGTTCTGCGGAACTCTATTTCTAAGGGGACGTCCGCCCCGTCGATGGGCGAGATGGCGTGGCTGGGGCCTCCGCGATGGCCGCCGATGGGTTAGCTTGGGTCGCGGGCATCGCCGGTGGCGGCGCCGCTGCTGGCATCGGCATCTGCTGCGGACCTTGCGCGGCGCAATATGGGCAGGCTACCCAGGTAAGCTCCAGGGGCTTCTGGCAGCTCTTGCAGGCCTGCCGTAGGCCCGTCCGACAGTACGGGCAGACCAGGTAGTCCGGCCGGGCGGGGCGCTGACAACTTGGGCAGATGCGCCGCTCGGGCATATCGCCAACGAGCGCCTCAGTTTCCAGGCGGCGTTCGTATGCTTCCAGCAGCGTCTCGCGGGGCCGCAGCACCAGGTACAGGATCAGTCCCGGCAGATTGAAGAACACGACCAGCGCTATGGAGACTGCGTGAGACCAACTGTCCCTTGTGCGCTCACGGATGTCGCGGTAGACCCAGACGATCGTTCCCAGCCAGAGAATCACCGCGTAGGCAATGAGGATAGCAGCGATCATTGCGAACACCGGCTGCCAGCTATCGAACATTCGGCCCTCCTGTGCTTGAGAACCCCTGCTGAGTTTGTTGAAGGGATTATACCATCTGTCGATCTTCACCCAAGTCTTGGTCGCTTGCCGACCCCACCCCCAACCCCTCCCCGAAACGGGGAGGGGCGCTTGCCTTCCGCAGCAAGGACGACGCTGCCATTCTGCGCGAGCCTTTCAAGGCAATACCCAGCATGAAGCCTCGCGTTGACGAGATTTTGGCTCTCCCGTAAGGTTGGGGAGAAGCCCGTTTCGAACATGAGTACAACGTCGCCGCCAGCCGAGAAGTCCGGCCCGCCGAGCGTCATCTCCCGCGCGATCGGCTTGCCAATGTTCGCGTCCCTGTCGAACGAGAACTTCCGCCTGCTCTGGATAAGCATGCTGTTCTTCTTCACGGCCATGCAGATGTCGTTCGTCGCACAGGGCTTGCTCGTGTACAAGCTGTCCAACACCGCCACTGCCATCACCGTCGTTGGCCTCGCGTGGGGCCTGACCCAGCTTCCGGCGTCCCTGATCGCCGGTGTGGCCGCGGACCGGCTCCCCAAGAAGGCGCTCATTACGTTCAGCCAGGGCACTATGGCAGTGACCGCTCTGGTCACCGCGGTGCTGGTGCAGACAGGAGCGATCGAGATCTGGCACCTGTTTGTGCTTTCCCTTGTGAACGGCGCGGTGTTCGCGTTTACGGTTCCAGCCCGGCAGGCCTGGATCCCGGAGCTGGTTGGGGAGGGTCAGGTGATGAACGCTATCGCGCTCAACAGCGCGGCGTTCACGTTTACCGGCATCCTAGGTCCAGCGCTGGCCGCGATATTGATCGCCGTCCCGAAGGTCGATCTTGCCCAGATCTACTTCCTCATGACCGGGTGTTTCGTGATCGTCGTGTTCATGATCCTGCGCATTCCCGGCGGGCGGCCCATGGCCGGGCG
>JBKKBW010000180.1:0-7033 GCA_046713635.1 Dehalococcoidia bacterium | reverse complement strand
GAGCAACAGCTCCTGCAGGTTCATGAAGTACCAGGGCGCCTTTGAGGGGTTCGGGGTGACGTTCAGATTCGCGCGGTTGAGCAGCGGCGCGTTCAAGAAAAACGACAGCACCACGAATGTGCCCGTGATGACAACTGCGGAAATGAACTCGACAAATACGAGGTCCGGCCAGACGAGCAGCTCCTGCTCGCGCTCTCGCTTCGGTCGCGCCGCCGGTGTGTCGCCTCTTCGTACCTGGGTTTCTACTGCCATGCCACGCTCGGTTCAGCCGAGACTAAAGCGGCCTCGCAAGTCCGCCGTCGCGGCGGATGCGCCAGAAGTGTACGGCCATGAAGATCGCTGCTAGGAGAGGCAGCCCGATCACATGCAGTGTGTAGAACCTCAGAAGGGCCGGTTCGCCCACCTCCAGGCCGCCGAGCAAGACGATCTTGGACGTTTCGCCCGCAAGCGGCGCTGAGCCCACCATGTTCATTCCGACTGTCACGGCCCAAATCGCGAGCTGGTCCCACGGAAGCAAGTAACCTGTATAGCTGAGCATCAGCGTAAGAATCAGCAGCACCACGCCAACAACCCAGTTGAACTCGCGCGGGGGCTTGTAGGCGCCGGTGTAGAAGACGCGCATCATGTGCAGAAACACAGCGATTACCATCCCGTGCGCCATCCATCGGTGCAGGTTCCGCATCAGCATCCCGAAGCGAACACTGGTCTCCAGGTCCTGAATATTGTTGAACGCGTGGTCTGGCGCAGGGACGTAGTAAAACATCAACATGACGCCGGTAACCGTGAGGCCTAAGAAGAAGAAGAACGTAATGCCGCCCAAGCAGTACGTGTGGGTAATCTTTACGTGCGTTCGGTGAATCCGTGTCGGGTGAAGGTGGAGAAAGACGTTAGTCGCCACCACCAGCATCTGGTTCCGTGGCGTGCTCGGGTAGCCGGAGCGAAAGATTGAGCGCCACACGTAGTTGTGGAAGAGCTTATCGTAGATCCAAGCGCCGACGCCTGGGCCACGTGGTTGCTCGGTAGCAGACATCGCTTACTCCTCAGCCGCCTATTGCTGCCACCAGCGGCCCAACGCAACCATGATAATGAGTGAGATGATGAGCGTGATGCCCACCGCGACAAGTTCGGCGATATCCGGCCCCATGTACGGGATGTCCTTGGGCGCGATGGGAAAGGCGAGAAACATACCGTACCTCAGATCTCAGAAGCGGGGCTGCTTCGCCCTAGCTTCAGATTCGATTGTGAAGCCAGTAGCAAGCGAATCCTAGCACCGGCCCAGGGCAGTGTCAAGGAAGCTAACGTGAATCTGGCTTGGGTGGCTTCGCTGACGCGTCCAGGTGGCGCCGTAAGTGTTCATCTGGGCCAATTCTATGGCTGATTCGCTTCAATTCGACCGCCTCGGAATCCTCCGGAAGCGCATCCGTGCCAGGCCCTGGAGGTCTTCGATCACCGTCTTGCGCACGTTCACCCGCGAGTCGGTGTCCTCGATCCAGTGGACCGGGACGTCTTTGACGCGATAGCCACCCTTCTCGGCCAGCAAGAGCAGCTCCGTATCGAAGAACCACTCGTTGTTCTCGACACGGGGCAGCAGCTCTTGCGCGGCCTGGCGAGTGATCGCCTTGAAGCCGCATTGTGTGTCGGAGAGCTTGGACAGGAATAGCACCTTGATGAGGGTAATGAAGCCGCGCGATGTCGTCTCGCGCTTCAGTGAACGGACGATGTTCGACCCCTTTGTCATCCGCGAGCCCGTCGCCACGTCGTATCCCTCTTCGAGCACAGCGCGAGCCAGCGGCAACAGCGCCTCGAGGTCCGTAGACAGATCGATGTCCATGTAGGACATCGCGTCGGCATCAGTTTCCAGCCACGCCTTCTTGAGCGCCCGCCCGCGTCCCTTCTGGTCCAGGTGTACGACCGAAACATCTGGATGCGTGTCTTCCAGCTGCCGCGCGACATCGAGCGTCTTGTCGGTCGACGCGTTGTCCGCCACTACGACCCGCCATGTGTAAGGAAAGCTATGCTCGATCAGGTATGCGCGCAGCTTGCCGATGCTATCGGCCAGCACATGCGCTTCGTTGTACACAGGCAGCACGATGTCGAGCTTCATGCGTATACCAGCGCCTCGTCCCACGCTCTGCTCATGATCTCGTCGACAGTCTCATCAGCTGTTTGCTTACTGGAGTCCAGCCGCAGGCCAACGCCCGGCGCAGCCTCGAGGATGTCTTCGGTCAACCACTCCCACTCGCGCCACAGCTCCGTCCCTCGTTGGCGCTCCCGATCTCGCACGGTAGCGATATCCGGTACGAGCATGACGAACATGAAGCCCACTCCAGCGAGATCCCTTCGTAGCTCTTCGATCCGTCTTCCAACCACAATATCATCGAGCACGGCCGTGAAGCCCGCGTCAAGGAACGACCTCCCGAGCAAGCACGTGTTGTGCAGCCGAAGCCGCAGTTGCCGCACAGCTTCATCCTCAACGTCAGGCGTGTTAATCGTCTTTTGGCTCGCCACGGGCCACTCGCGGCCCGAGACGATCATCTTCTGCAAGACATCCGCGCTGACGTGCACCCCTCGCTCGAACCGGCGCGCGAGCAGCGACGCGACGGTCGTCTTGCCCGCTCCCTGCGTCCCTGAGATAACGAATATCGCCTTTCGTGAATCGAGCACCGCTATCGTCCAAGGGGCCGTTGCCAAACAGCGATCGGGCGCCGCATGCGTTCGCTACTCGGGCATCGCTTCGCGCAACGTTTGCGCCAGCCGCAGCGGATCGCTGGCCAAAACACTCGCCGCGTACAGCTCCATCCCGCCGAAGTCGTTTGTGCGCATGGTCGGATCGCCGCGGTCGACGATGCGCACCATCACAGGGAAGCCCTCCCAGCTCTCCTCGGTCGGCGCGAGCGGCGGCCGGTACAGCACGAGGTTGAAGCTCTTCACGCCCACGCGATCGCGCATACAAGCGAGCGCTTCGTAGGTGCGGTCCTTGAGCGAATCGGTCATCTCGTCTTCCATGAGGATGACCTCGTTCTCCTTCACGGGCGCAAGGTTTGCTAGTACGCGCACGCCGTCGCGCCGGAAGCCAGCGCCCACCGTCTCATGGGCCGCAAAGAACGCATCGAAGTAGTTGCGCCGGTGCGTCACCTCGAAGAGTAACGCCGCGCGGCGCTGGTGCTCGATGGCGGCATAGTGCAGGTCGCGCCCAAGGAGCATCTGCGCGTGACCGTGCAACAACGACGCTCCGGCGCGCCAGAGGCAGTTCCACAGAAAGAAGTAGTACTTGGCCGAGGGATCAGAGCGGTGCGCCAGCGCGGCCCAGCGTTCGGCCGTGTTCAGGTAGTCGTGTATGTGTTCGCGGCCGAAACGCAGCGGGTGCTGTTCCTTGAAGATGATCACGCCGTGGAAGCCGTCGAACTTTGCGATGTTGCTCGCGCTTACGCAGTATTCGCCCTCGACGCGCCCGAACGTGTCTTCCGGTGTCATGCGGTACGGGTCGTCGAACGGTTCGCGGCCAGCCTTCGCAAGCTCTGCGTCGAGATCGATGTCTTCGTGCCAGATCGGCCGAGAAGAACGGAGCCAGTTGAACAGCACGCCTTCCAACGTGACCACGTTAGTCACCTTGACGATCTTCTGATGGCGCACGAGGTCCTCGCTGCCGAAGCGCTGTTCGATCCAGTCATGCATCTCCGGCGGCGGCACTAGATCGCCGTACGAAACACTCACATGAAACACCCGCTCGAACGCGGTGCGGTCTTCCATCGGAAGCTCCGCCAGCATTTCGTCCAACTGCATGATCGAGACGTCGGAAATTGCCTGCATATCCTCTTCCATCCTAATGCCGAAAGTGTCGGTAGCCTGTCAGTACCATGGTAACGCCAAGGCGGTCGCATGCAGCGACTACGTCTTCGTCCCTGACCGAGCCGCCCGGCTGCGCCACGGCGCGCACCCCGCCCTCCGCTGCGACTACAATGTTGTCCGCAAAGGGGAAGAACGCGTCCGACGCCATCGCCGAGCCGGGCGCTTGCTCGCCGGCTGCCCGCAGCGCAAGCATGACGCTGTTCACGCGGTTCGGCTGGCCCGCCCCAGCACCGACCATCGCGCCGTCCTTGGCCAGCACGATCGCGTTCGACTTCACGTGCTTGACCGCCTTCCACGCGAAGCGCAGATCAGCCAGCTCCTGCCCGGTCGGCTTGCGTTCGGTCACCACGCGGAACTCCACATCGTTATCGGGAACGCTGTCGACCGTCTGCATCAGCATCCCGCCCACCACCTGCCGGAGTTCCATCCGCTCTTCCGCCGGATCGATGAGCGGCGCGCGGAGGATCCGCAGGTCCTTGCTCTTGCTGAGCAGCGCGATGGCCTCGTCGTCGTACTCTGGCGCAACGACGATGTGCAGCAACAGCCGCTGGCCGCTCGTCGGGTGCTTCGTATTGCGTAACTCGTCCGCCAGCACCTTCGTGACCGGCCGGTTGATCCCAACGATACCGCCGAACGCCGACACAGGATCGCCTGCGAAGGCGCGCCGCCACGCCTCAAGGACATCGGCGTTGGTCGATAGGCCGCATGGCGTTGCGTGCTTCACGATCGCCACCGCCGGGCCAGAGAAGTCGCATGCCGTCCGCCAGGCCGCGTCGGCGTCGAGGATGTTGACGTAGGACAGCTCGATGCCGTGCAGTTGCTCAGCCGCCGCAATGCCGGCCGGCTTGGCCAGACCAGCATCCGCGTAGAACGCCGCGCGTTGGTGCGGGTTCTCTCCATAGCGAAGATCCAAACGCTTTTCCAGCGCGAAGGTGACAGCCCCCGGCAGGCCCGCCGGATCGTCCCGCAGATACGCTGCGATCGCCGTATCGTACGTCGCCACGTGCTGGAACGCCTTCGCCGCCAGCCTTCGCCGCTCCTCGAGTGCGATGCCGCCCGAACGCAGCCCTTCCAGCACGGCAGCGTAGTCAGCCGGGTCGACTAGCGATAGAACATACGGGAAGTTCTTCGCCGACGCGCGCAGCATCGTCGGCCCTCCGAAATCGATCTGCTCCAGCGCGTCCTGCAGCTGCACGCCGGCCTTCGAGACCGTCTCAACGAACGGGTACAGGTTGCTCGCGACGAGATCGATGCCGCTTAGGCCGTGCTCTTCCAGCTCTCGCATGTGCTCCGGCGCATCTCGCCGCGCCAGCAGACCGCCGTGGACGGCAGGGTGGAGCGTCTTTACGCGACCGTCCAGGATCTCTGGGAAGCCGGTCAGCTCCGAGATGCTGTGCACCGCAAGCCCCGCGTCCGAAAGGTGACGCTGGCTCCCGCTCGTGGAGTAGACATCCCACCCCAGTTCGATCAGCCCGCGCGCCAGCTCCACAGCGCCGGTCTTGTCGTACGGTGCAATAATCGCGCGCATAACGTCTCTACTCTATAGAACCTTGACTCGTGCATCGTCCGTCGTCTGTTTCGTGACCTCCCCCACCACCACCGCATCCCCCAGCGCGGCCAGCACCTCAGCCACCTCCGACGTTTCGACCGCCAGCACCAGCCCGATGCCCATGTTGAACACCCGCCACGTCTCGGCGTCCTCCAGGCTGCCTTCGCGCTGCAGCAGCCGGAAGATCGGCGGCACGTCCCACGCGGAACGTTCGATCCGCGCGCCATGCCCATCTGGAAGCATGCGGGGGACGTTCTCCATCAGCCCGCCACCCGTGATGTGCGAGACGCCTTTGATCTTCGAGCGCACCTTCAGTACCTCCTTGACATACGATCGATGCGTTCGCAGCAGCTCTTCGCCCAGCGCGTGGCCCAGCTCTTCGTGCTCGCGTTCAAGTATCGCGCGCTCTGCACCCACGTCGCCGCCCATGCCGACGCCCAGCGCGCGCCGCACGAGCGAGTAGCCGTTCGTATGCAGCCCATTCGATGGCAATCCGATCAGCGCGTCGCCTGCCTTAATAGTAGAGCCATCGATGATCTCGTCGCGTTCGACAGCGCCGACGACGAAGCCAACTATGTCGAAGTCGCCCGCTGCGTAGATGTCCGGCATGTCAGCCGTCTCCCCGCCGATCAGCGCGCAGCCGGCGTCTTTGCACGCGGATGCCGCTCCTTCAACCAGCGCTGCCTTGTCATCGGCGGTCAGCGTCGACGATGCGATGTAGTCAAGGAAGAACAGCGGCTCCGCGCCGCACGTGATGATGTCGTTCACGTTTTGATTCACCAGATCGACACCGATCGTGTCGTACCGGCCGAGCAGCGCCGCGATCCGCACCTTCGTCCCGACGCTATCGGTGCTCGACACGAGCACAGGCTCTCGATACCCCACCAGCCTGAACATCCCGCCGAACGGCCCGACGCCCGCGAGCACTTCCGGGCGATACGTTCGCTCCGCCAGCGGCTTGATCCGCTGGATAAACCGCTTCCGTGCGTCGATGTCGACGCCTGCATCGGCGTAAGTAAGCGGCGGGCGTGCGGGTTTAGCGCTCATGGAGGTATCATCGCTGCGGATTCGCGTCCGCAGGCCTGCTTCGGTATCGCTGCGACATGCTTACGGGCGTGGAGAAACTGCTGGTACCGCTTCGGCCCACTCGAACTCGTGTCGATCGCGTCCTGGCGCCGGCTCAAGCGCGAGCTTGTCCATCTGCAACGGCACCGGCACCGGATAGTTGCCGGTGAAGCAGGCGAGACAGAACTTCTCCTTCGGCAACCCGACGGCCTCGATCAAGCCTTCCACACTGAGGAACCCGAGTGACTCCGCACCGATCTTCTGCCGGATCTCATCGACGGTCAGGCGGCCTGCGATCAGCTCCCAGCGCGTGCCCATGTCGATCCCAAAGAAGCATGGTGAGATGATAGGCGGCGCAGTGATGCGCATATGCACTTCTTTAGCACCCGCCTTGCGTAACATCGCGACCACGCGCGAAGCCGTCGTATCGCGCACGATGCTGTCGTCGACGACCACGACACGGCGCCCCTCGAGCAACTCCGGCAGCGGGTTGAACTTCAGGTGGACGCCCATCTCGCGAATGCGCTGGTCTGGTTGGATGAACGTGCGTCCGACGTAGCGGTTCTTCAC
>JBKKBW010000179.1:0-5512 GCA_046713635.1 Dehalococcoidia bacterium | reverse complement strand
ACGCCGGATCGTGCACGACACGGCGCAACGTGCGCCGGACGACGCTTTCGCGAAGCATTGTCAGGCCGATTAAGGGCAAGAACGGCCGAACGAACACGCCAAACCGGCGCGCCCGCCGCGCCTCGTTGGGAGTGACGCTGCTGACGAGCACTAGGCGCTCGACGCGATCGGGGTGGCGCGACGCGAGCTGCATCGCGATTCCGCCCCCCATAGAATGACCGAGCACGGCCGCCGCGCGATCGATCTGGAGACGGTCCATGACATCTCGAACGACGTCGGCCTGATGCACGGTGGAGTAATCCGCATCCTCCGATCGCGACGAGTAGCCGTAACCTGGCAGATCGATCGCGATTACGCGATAGCGATGCGCTAGATCCGGAATGGTCCGGCGCATGCTGAACGTCGAGCCGTTCCAGCCGTGCAGGAGTAACAGAGGATCACCCTGGCCGGTTTCGACGTAATGGATACGCCGGCCGTCTACATCCAGATTAGAGCCGGGCGCATTCTCCTTTGCGAGATCGACATCCTCGCGTTTGGCGGCGGCAGAACGAACGAGCGCGTTGAGGCCGGCGAGCCCGAACCCTGCAAAGGCCAATGCACATAAGGAACGCGTCAGGGAACGCATGACATCACCATCGTACCGCGTCAAGCAGAGAAGGCGAAGCGCTACTGCGGTACGGAGGACCGCTCGACAAGCGTGACATCGACCGTCTCTTCGACGCCGTCACGGTAATAACGGATCGTCACTTCGTCACCGGGCTGATGGATCCGTAGGGCAGCGACCAGATCGCCACTGTTCGTAACCCTCGTCCCACCGATCGCGACGATGACATCGTTGGCCTGGAGGCCTGCGCCTTCTGCCGGTGAATCGGCGACAATCTCGACGATAACCACACCGTCCGCAGATGGCAGGTTGAGAGCATCTGCCGCGTCAGGATCGAGGTCGTTGAAGTCGATCCCCACGAAGCCACGCGTGACCTGTCCTTCGGTGATAATCTCCTGGACGATCGGCTTGGCTAGGTCGATCGATATCGAGAAGCCGATGCTTTGCGACCCCTGGATGATCGCTGTGTTGATGCCGATAACGCGGCCCTGGGCGTCGACGAGCGGTCCGCCGCTATTGCCCGGGTTGATACTAGCATCGGTCTGAATGGCGTCGTTGATGGAGACAGTCTGCTCCTGGATGGTGCGGCCGAGTGCGCTGATCACCCCGCGTGTAACAGTGGGGTCGCCTTCAAGGCCAAGAGCATAGCCGATTGCAACGACGTCTGAGCCGACAGGGAGGGCTGAAGCATCACCCAGCTCAGCCGGCTTCAGACCAGTCGCCTCGATCTTGATGACCGCAAGGTCGGTCTGCCTATCGGTGCCAACGACCGTTGCGGGGAGCTCTCGTCCATCTGAGAGCGTCACTGTGATCGTGTCGGCGACCTCAGTACTGCCACTGCGAACCACGTGGTCGTTCGTGATGATGTGGCCTTCTTCGTCGATGATGACGCCTGTGCCTGTCCCTTCGGATGGCACGATCTCGCCGAACACGTTCTGGCCTCGCCCTTGCGTGCTCACGAGCACGACGGAAGGCCGCAACTTCCGCACTATTTCGACGGTCGTCAGTGCATCGCCTGGCTCCAGGCTTGGGAACGGCGTGGTTTCACCGCTGGACGTTCGCGTTTCTTCCGGCGTCGTCGTGCCATCTGGAGACGAGTTGTTGTTGCCGCCGCCACACGCCGCGAGGACGGCTGCCGCCAGCAGACTGAGGACTGCAAAGGGAGCGGTAACTCGTTTCATGATCTCATGCTATGCACGCGGGAGCGCGATGAACACCCCTCCCGAATGTGTTAGAGGCTGGCGTAAACGATCTGTCACACTTTGTCCTTCGTAGCGGATTCGACCTGGAGCAGCGTTATTCTGGGAATCCGCTCCTGCGGCAACTCCTCGAATCGCTCCGGCCCGAGCGTGAGCAGCTCTCCGCGGGCGGCGGCTACTTCGGCAAGTAGCCGCTCGACGTCGATATCCAGGTAGTGGGGCGCGAAGTCAGCCATTTTCTCATGCGCGTGGCCGAGCAATCGAACTGTGCCCGGATACTCGTCCCGAACGAAGTGGACAAAGGCGGCTGCCACTTGGATAAGACCCTGGAGGAAGCGGCGCGTCGGCCAGGGACTCTGCATCCAGAGGCCCTCCCAGACTTCGTGCGCTTCGAAGAAGTAGCCGTCGTTGTACTGCCGTACGCCTTCGAGAAGAATATGCCTTCGATCTTGAACTTCCTCATCCGTGAATATGGGGAGGTTCCTTGCGGGGCCGTCTTTCACAGTCGAGTCCGAATCTGCGTGGCTTCTGAAGCTAGCACTCTAGTCTAGCAGCAATTGACAGAATTCTGGCGCAGGGCGGGGGAGCACCTGTGGTACGGCCAGTTGGTGACGGCTCGAGCGGCGCGTACGATTACAACCGCCCGTACCCTGAGGACGTTGCCGGTCTGACGAGCGGTGTGGTGAAGGTTGAAGCGGGCTTCAATTTCACGTGCGCGTTGCTGGAAACGGGCGGCCTCAAGTGCTGGCGCCAGAACAGCGCGGGGCAGCTCGGCGACGGCACGTCGATCGATCGAACAACGCCGGTCGATGTGCTTGGCCTGACGAGCGGCGTTGCCGACATCGCTCGCACGAGCGGGCCGAATGCCTGCGCGATTATGGAAGACACCACCGCCCAGTGCTGGGGCCATAACTACCTTGGCCAGCTTGGCAACGGCACTGCGCAGATCCCCGAGCCCCCGCACTTCAACCCGGTGCCAGGCCCCGTCTGCGCCGACGCCACCTGCTCCGAACCGCTTACGGGGGTCGTCGCGCTGGCGCTGGGAGCGCTCGAGGCCCGCGCTCGTCGAAGAGGACGTGGAGACGCCCGGCTACGGAGTGAAGTGCTGGGGCGGTACCGACAGCGTCGAGGACCCTACCGACCCCAGCATGTGCGGCACCGCGACAGGTGTGTATTGGGAGGTCGTACCGAAGGACATCGAGTATTTCACCTCCGGTGTTGTCTTGCTCGCCCAAGCCGAGGGACGGCGCGGCGCGGTGATGACCTCCGGCACGGTCAGTTGCTGGGGCCTGTGGGCGTCATCGCCGTACACTATCAGCGGCCTATCGGCAGGCGTCACAAAGCTTGAGGGCGGCGGCGACAGGATCTGCGCGATACTTACAACCAGTGCGTTGAAGTGCTGGGGTTCGGCGTTCATAGGGAATGGTACGCCGGACATTAGCGCCTCATCGGCCTGTCTGCGCGGACGTTGCGTGCAGCGGTCCTTACATGGATGCCGTCGACGTGGGCCTGGGGTCGTACTATCACGGCTGCGCCGTTGACAGCGCTGGGTTCGTGAAGTGTTGGGGCTACAACTTCCGGGGCCAACTGGCCAACGGAATCGTCGACTCGGTCTACGAACCTCGTCTCGCGCCGGTCGATCTACAGCAGGACACGGATGGCGACGGCTGCACCGACATCAGGGAGGGCCAGACCGCTACTGGCAGCGAAACGTCGGGTGGGCTCCGCAGCGCGAAAATCCTGTCCGACTACTTCAACCCGTCAGGCGATGGGCTGAACCGCGTCGATGACATCCTCGCTGTGGTCGACGCGTACTTCATGGACGACGACGACGGGAACCCGGGACTGCCGCCATACGAGCCGGGCTACGATCCGGACACCGACCGCTCGAACAAGGCCGCAACGCCGAACGCGTGGAACACGGGCGCGCCGGACGGACTGCAGCGCGTCCAGGAGATTCTGCACATGGTGAATCAGTACTTCCACGACTGCTCGTAGCAGAATCCTAACTCTTTGACCCCCTCCCGCAGGGAGAGGGCTGACCGGAAGCGGCGTTTCCGCATTGCGGTGCTTTTCGGCGCAGCGTTTGGTACTATTGCGCATCGTTTGGCGCGGCCCCCGTAGCCTGCAGATCGCCGTGGCCACGAAGGGGGCCTTATGCTACGTCCACTACTTTTCGTTAGGTTTGTACCGACGGCGCTCCTGGCGCTGGTGTTGGCTTCGGCCCTGCTTACGCCGACACCGCATCAAGCTGTTGCAGAAGGCAGCGCGTCGGCACCTGTGAGCGCGGTAAGTGCGGGCCTCAGCCATACGTGCGCAGTGAGAGCGGACGGTGTGAAGTGCTGGGGATGGAACAATTTCGGACAGCTAGGAAACAGTACGACCACGGACAGCGTGACCCCGGTGGGCGTGACGGCGCTAGGGTCGGGCGTGAACGCAGTGAGCGCAGGCAGCAGGCATACGTGCGTGCTGACGGCGGCGGGCGGCGTGAAATGCTGGGGACAGAACTTCGACGGCCAGCTAGGCGACAACCAGGCTTGCGGCTTTTCTTGTAGGACTCCAGTGGATGTCTTCGGGCTCAGCTCGGGTGTGATCGCTGTAAGTGCTGGTTTTAGGCATACGTGCGCGCTGACTACTGCGGGCGGCGTGAAGTGCTGGGGATACAATGGCGAGGGCCAGCTGGGGAATAGCACAACAACGAGCAGCACTACACCGGTGAATGTGACCGGCCTAACTTCGAATGTGAGCGCAGTGAGCACGGGAGGTGCGCACAGTTGCGCGATGACGCTGGTTGGCGGCGCGAAGTGTTGGGGGGACAACCAGTACGGGCAGTTGGGCGACAGCACGACGGTGGACCGCACGACACCGGTGGACGTGACTGGCTTGACGTTGGGGATCATGGGGGTAAACGCGGGAGGTGGGCACACATGTGCGCTCACCGAGGCGGGTGGCGTGAAATGCTGGGGATGGAACAGCTCTGGCCAGATGGGGGATGGTACGACGGCGAACTTTCCTGAGCCGGTCGACGTGACAAGTCTCACCTCCGGCGTGAGCGCCGTGAGCACCGGCTACGCCCACACATGTGCGCTGACCGCGATGGGCGGCTTGAAGTGCTGGGGAGGAAACAGCTCTGGCGAGCTGGGAAACAATACATTGACGAGCAGTAGTACGCCAGTGAATGTGACCGGCCTAAGCTCGAATGTGGGCGGACTGAGCGCGGGAGGCTCCCATACGTGCGCCCTAACAGAGGCAGGCGGTGTGAAGTGCTGGGGGGATAACAACTTCGGCCAGTTGGGCGACAGTACGGCGACGGATCGCACGACGCCGGTGGACGTGTTCGGCAAGGGGCCAGTAGATACAGACGACGACGATTGCCCTGACTACCGGGAACTGCAGATCGCGCTGGGAAGTGAGCTGGCAGGCGGCCGGCGCAGTTTCAAGAACGCGCATGACTATTTCAACCCGAGCGGCGACGGCGTGAACCGCGTCGATGACATCTTGCTGGTGGTGCAGGCGTACTTCGACGACGACAGCGACGGGAACCCGGGCCTGCCGCCGTACGAACCGGGCTACGATCCGGCGACGGACCGCTCGAACATGGCGGCGTCGCCGAACGCGTGGAACACGGGAGCGCCGGATGGGCTCCAGCGGGTGCAGGACATTCTGCACAGCGTGAACTCGTACTTCCACGACTGTAGCTAGCTGTCGG
>JBKKBW010000178.1:0-2198 GCA_046713635.1 Dehalococcoidia bacterium | reverse complement strand
TCGTTGATCTTAGCGCGATGCGCTTCGTAGCGGTCCAGCTTCTCCTGCACCATGCACTGCACGCCCTGGCATGTCGAGCAGATGTTCATCAGTCCCAGGCCCATCCGCTGCGCCAGCGCGAAGTTGCGCGCATTCAGCGCAGCCGCGACGTCCGGCTCGTGTTCACTGATCACGCCCGCTCCGGTGCAATTGCCGTCGTACAGCTCCTCCAGCTCGATGCCGAGCTCGGCACAGACGCTAACTAACGACGTGTAGAGCTCCGGGCACGCGCCCTTGGAGACACAGCCGGGCCAGAACGCATACTTCACGACGAAGCCTTACCTTTCTTCTGGGAGCGAATCGAGTCGAATATGCGGCGGACGCTCTTGATCCCGCCGATAGGCTTGTGCCAGGGCAGCGTGTGGCTCCAGGGCAGCTTCCCGGCACGCAGCATACGCAACCCGCCCGGCAGCTCGCTCAACAAGCGCGGCAAGTTGAAGAAGCCGACTGCCTCGGGCAAGAAGCGCGCTTCGTCAAGCCGGCCGTTGCGCCGGATGTTTTCGGAGAATGCTTTCGTGTGCCGGACTCCGATGCCGCCGGTCATCCCCTCATCGATCGAGATCTCGCGGAGCTGCATGATGCGGTCCATGGGCGCGACACCCTTCGGGCACACCTCGACGCACATGTTGCAACGTGTGCAGTCCCAGATGCCACCCTGTACCTTCGCCAGGTACTCCAGCCGGTCGTGCTTGTGGTCGTCGCGCGGGTCGCCGACGAAGCGATACGCCTTCGCCAGCGCCGCTGGCGCAATGAACGACTTGTCAACCTCGAGCACCGTACACGCAGAAACGCAGGCGCCGCACATTATGCAATTCATCGTGTGGGTGAGGTCGATCATCGCCTCGTTCGGGACCAGGTACTCGTGCTCGGGCGTCGGCCCCTCCGGCTGCAGATACGGGTCGACCTGGCGCACCTTCGACCAGAAGATCTCCATGTCGCTCACCAAGTCCTTGATCACCGGCATGTTGCCCATCGGCTCGACCACGATCTCGTGGTCTTCCTTGCCGCGCGTGATGCCAACCACCTTGGCGCGACATGCCAGCCGGGACTGTCCATCAACACGCATTGAACAAGAGCCGCAGATTGCCGCGCGGCAGGAGCAGCGCAGCGCCAGCGTGCCGTCTTCGTATTCACGGACTTGAATCAGCGCATCGAGGAGCGTGGCGTTGTCGGGCATGTCAACCTCGTAGCGGCTGTACGCCGCATCGCCACTCTCGCCGTTCGACCGCTTGACCTTCAGCTTGACGTTCATGGTCTGCTCCTAGTACTTCCGTTCCTGCGGCTCCCACTCCGTAATCGTGACGGGAGCGTAGGTCATCTTCTCCCTGCCGTCGGGCTGCTTCGTCAGGACGATATGCTTCAGCCAGTTCTCGTCGTCTCGGTTCGGGTAGTCTAGGCGCGTGTGCGCGCCGCGGCTCTCCGTTCGTTCAATCGCGCTCTTCGTGATCATCTCCGCGCAATCGATCATGTAGCCCAGCTCAATGTGGAAGAGCAGGTCGGTGTTGAACACCGAGCCTTTGTCTTCCACGCCAACCTTCTCGTAGCGCGCGCGGATCGACGTGAGCTTCTCCTGTTGCTCCGTCAGCCGCTCCGGTGTGCGAAATAGCCCAACGTTCGTCAGCATATCGAGGCCCATGTCGCGACGGATCTTCGCGACGCGTTCGCCGTTCATCGGCCGGTCTAGGATGCCGCGAATCATCGCGCGGTCCTTCTCCACAACGCTCTCCGGCACCAACGCGAACGTTTCGCCCCGCAACCAGTTGACCGCGTGCTCCGCTGCGCGCTTGCCGAACACGATCGTGTCGAGCAAAGAGTTCGCGCCGACCCGGTTGGCGCCATGCACACTGACGCACGCGGCTTCACCTGCCGAGTACAGTCCGGGGATCGCGGTCGCCCCATCGTTGTCGGTCTTGACGCCTCCCATGATGTAGTGAACACCTGGCTGGATCGGAATCAGCTCCTTCGTCAGATCAATGTTGACCAAGTCGCGCGCGATCTCGTAGATCTCCTCCAGCCGTTCCATGATCAGGTCTTGGCCAAGGTGGCGCAGATCGAGGAACACGCAGCCATCAACGCCACGGCCCTCGTCGATCTCCGTCTGCTCAGCGCGCGAGACAACGTCGCGCGATGCCAGCTCCATCATGTTCGGCGCGTACTTC
>JBKKBW010000177.1:0-3937 GCA_046713635.1 Dehalococcoidia bacterium | reverse complement strand
CCGGCGATTGCGAAGCTCGATAGCAGCTTCAGCAACGAGTGGCTGCTTCAGTTGCGCAGGTTCGGCGATCCAATCGCTCAAACGATCGAGCTGCGCTGGCACAAAGTACGGCCTACGGGCAGTACACGCGACTTCCCGGTAGACGAGGTGCTGCTAGGTGATGAACTGGAGGCCGTCGATCGCCTTGTCGTAGCCGAAGTGGGAGGCCGCATCGCGGGTTACGTGGCGCTGAAGAAGAATTGGAACAACACGGCGGAGATCGGAGGAATTATCGTCGATGCCGCGCATCGGGGCCGCGGCCTCGGCCGCCGCTTCGTCCGCGAAGCGGAGACGTTCGCGCGCCGTCGCACGCTGCGCGCCGTCCAGTGGGAAGCACAGACCGACAACCGAGACGCGGTCGAGTTCGCGATCAGCCAGGGCTTTCGCATTGCGGGCTTCAACGACGCCCTGTACCGGAACCGAGGCGACCTGCATCAACTCGATCCCTACTTCAGGGGACTGGCGGTTTATCTCGTCAAGGAAATGTCGTGATCGCTGAAGAGCTAAGCGCCAATGATAATGTCGGCGATGTTGGCCGCTGTGCCGCCCTTCGTGCGATAGAGCTCTGCGTGGTTGCAGGTTGTGCAGACGATAGCGACGAACTTCCGGTACTGGAAGTTGAACAGGCGCGATATCCAGCCACCTGACGTGGCGATCTTAACGATCTCATAAGCGCTGCTACCGCACTTGCCGCACACGTAATTTGCCTGATCGACGGCGCGCACCGGGGCTCCCGCAACGAACGCGGATGGTTCGGCAGACTCGTTGCGCAGAGAAAACGGCATGGGCGAAACTGACGCGGGTTCCGGACGTTCGACGACTTCGCCGGTCAGCCCACAGACTGCATCTATCAGCTCCCACGTCGATGGCGTGTCCAGCGCGGTGGCGGCGCGGTGCGCGTAGCGAATTACACCAGCGGTATCCACGACAAACGCGGCAGGCGCATTCGACGGCACACCGTAGGCAGCATGTGCTTCACCGGAGGGATCGCTGAGCACCGGCAAAGTAACGTTGCGCCCCGATCGAAATGCAGCGATCTCGCTCGGCGTGCTTCGTGTCACAAAGACGATCGCCCCACCTGCTTCATCGAACTCTTCGCGCGCGTCGCGAATCGTGATCACGTGATCGACGACGGGCTCTGGCTTGAGGTCGTTGACCAACACGAGCACGAGCGGCTGCTCCTCCCAGTGCGACGAGAGGAAGACGGCGTTGCCAGCCTCTCGTGTGAGCTCCGCGTCCGGCGCCTGAGATCCGAGGCCAACCCCTATTGTAATCCTTGCGTGTGCCGTATCCATGACGCCCCTCCTCGCCCAAAGCGAACCTTCTATGTGGAGGATCGGCCGTTGGACGGCCTTCTAGAGGGAAAGCGCCTATGACCATGACACGTTATGTAAGGAAGCTAGACGATATCTGTGTGTCGCCGACCGTGAAGTGGACCGCCGCGTTCGGATCGTCTCGTGCCGGGATCGTGCGGTCCCCGTGCGGTCCAAACCCAAACTGCCCCACGGGCCGCTGGACACGGAATCCGGCGCTGAGCAACGCGCCTCGATACAGGTGCTGACGCGGGCTCCAGCAGCGCATGACCAGCACGTTGCGCTCGGCAAAGTACGCGCGGGCGTCCGGCACGAACGTCCCAACGAGATCGAGGCGTTCCGGCAGTACGAGCAGGTCCGCGATGAAGCCTTTTCCGCGTGAAGTCGCGTACACCGCGTAGCCAAGCAGCCGCCCGTTCTCCTGCGCGATGCGAATCGTGTAGCTGCCGCCGCGCGCATCGCCGAAGCGCCAGTTGAGATAGTTGCGATCGCGCGCGATCGCCAGCTCAAACGGAGCCAGCCCCGACACGCAGAAGGCATCGGTGCGCTCGTCGAACCGGTCGATCGTCTGGAGCGAGACGCTGGCCGCCGCTGGCAGCGTGTCACACTCCAGCCACTCCATCCGGTTCGCCAGCCGCCGGCCCCAGCCGATAGTCTCGACCTGATGCAGGACAATCGGGCTGTCTGAGATACTCATGATCAGGTCGAATTGTTCGGTGAACGCCGCCAAGGAAAAGGTCCACAGGTCCTTCGAGAGGCCCTGGCCCTGAACATCGGGGTGCACGGCATAGTCAGTGCAGGTGTCCGCCAGCAGCACGCGATCGCCGTACTTGAGGCGCTGCACAATCACAAGCTGGGTACCGATGATGCGTTCCTCCGCTACTGCTACATACGAGAACTTCTTGCCTAGCGGGTCACTGCTCAGCTTCCAGCGCAGGTGGTCGATTGGTGGTACGTCGATGTCGACCGCAGGCCACCGGCCGAACGCGGCCGTGAGGCAATCGAGGATGCCCTGCTCGTCGCCGTCGAGATAGTGGCGAAGGGTCCAGTCCCTATCGGTCATACGATGTCGGTATCGCCAATCGCCAAATGGACGGTCGCTCGTTCGTCCGTAGCAAGGAACTCGGTATCCCTGCTCCCCATAGGTGCCACGTTGAAGCCATCTACCCGGCGGATGGGCCGGAACCCGCAGCGCAGAAGCGTCTGACGATGGACGTGGTGGCGCGGCATCCAGCATCGAACCGCACCGTCGCCCAGTTCCCCGAAGTGCGCCAGCGCGTCCATGATCAGCGCGGGGAGCACATCATCTCTATCAGGAAGCGTCAGCAAGTCAGCGATGTACGCTCTCCCGCCGGACCGCCGGAGGACGGCGTATCCGAGCAACTCTTCGCCATCCTCCGCGAGCCTGATCGTGAAACGGCCCGCGCGCGGGTCCGCATAGCGCCAGTTCATGTAGTCCTTGCTGCGGACGACAGCGAAGGAGAAGGCGTGCGATGCCCGCTCCCAGAGGTCATCGCTCCGGTCATCGAAGCGCGCCACCGTGCTGATAGCGAGGGACCGTCGCGCGGCTGGCTCTGCGGGAAGGGAGCATTCGAGCAAATCGATATCGTTGGCAAGGTACAGTGTCCTCCCCAGTCGCTTGTGGTGCTTATTCACCGTCCGGTTTCCGGAGATGCTCGCTAGCAGATCGACCGCAGCGATATACTCCGGCCTATCGTTTACCCAGAGATCGCGCATGATCCCCTGCCCTTGGTAGTCCGGATGAACGGCCATGTCCGTGACGAGGAAGGCGCGCTCCAAATGATCACGTACTTTGTACTGCTGGAGGACCATAAGCTCACAGCCAACCACATGCTCCCCGACGACGCGCAGGCAGTGATACGGCGCCACGGACTCATCGCTACTCAGCTTCCAGCGCAGGTGGTCGATCGGTGGCACGTCGATGTCGACTGCCGGCCAGCGGCCGAACGCAGCGGTAAGCAGATCGAGCATGCCTTGCTCGTCGCCCCCGCGGTAGGGACGTTGCGTCCAATCAGACGACATCGGTATCGCCCGGGACAATGTGTAGACGAGCAACGGGATCGCTCGAAACGAAACTGAGATCCGGGCCGTAGCTCATGACTGACACGCTCGTTTCCCCTCGCGTGACAACGAAGCCGGAGTCAAGGAGCGCCGCGCGGTATGGATGCTCTCGAAGCCACCAGGCGCGAACCGAATCGACTCCGTTTCCTCGCGCATAGGCAATCGCTTCGCCGATGAGCGCCCTGAGCGCATCCGTACGTCCGGGACGCACCAACAGGTCGGCGATGAACGCCCTGCCTCGCGATAGGGTGAAGGCCGCATAGCCGACCACCATTCCGTTCTGCCTAACAACACAAAGCGAGAAGAGGCCCGCGCGCGGGTCCGCATACCGCCAATTGAGATAGGGGACAGTTCGTGCGTTCATCAAGTCAAATTGTTCGCTAGCCGCGGCGACAAGGTCTGCCATATCGCCGCGAAACGCCTTCTCCCACCGGATTGAAAACGTCACCGTGTCGCCCGGCGGCTGTTCGTCTCCAACGGCGCGCGCCAAGTGATCCAATTGG
>JBKKBW010000176.1:0-7561 GCA_046713635.1 Dehalococcoidia bacterium | reverse complement strand
ACGTAGTGTAGCTACATCAGCAGCGCCTCGCAGGGCAGCGGCGACCCGGCCGAAGCCCGTAGCTGCTGATGCCCGAAGCGAGGTAGAGCTTCCTGATTCTGTAGAGCTCTATCTCAACGAGATAGCGCGCTTCAAGCTGCTTACACCTCAGGAGGAGATCGACCTCTTCAAGCGGATTGAGAACGGTCGCGTTCTGAACCAGTTGAGCGAGCTGTACATGGCCGAGACAGGCTCGCCCCCTACGAACGAAGAGCTGTCGTTCCTCGTCCTGCGGGAGATGGCGCGAGCGCTACAGGCGTTCACGGAAACGCCTCGTGCGGTCAAGGGTTTCCCCGTGGACGGCGATATCGACGAGCAGTTGCGCAGCGACAAGCTCGCCGTGGCTATCCAGCACGGCATCGACGAGAAGATTGAGCGCAAGCTGCACCTCTCCCAGAAGCTAGCCGTGGCCCGCGTCCACGACTTAATCGTCGCGCTCGCTGCTGGGATTCGCATGTACGGCCCGGAGCCATCGCTGAACCTGGAGCGCGCGCTGCGGCTCGTGGGCCGCGGTTCGACGCCCAAGAACCAGAAGCTGATGACGTTGCTCAAGTCGCTCACAGCGCCGATCCGCAAGGCGCGCGAAGAAGCCGCTCGGGCGGAAGAACACATGGTCAACGCCAACCTGCGCCTTGTTGTGAGCGTTGCGAAGAAGCATGCCGCACGCGGGCTGCCGCTGATGGACCTGGTCCAGGAAGGCAACGCCGGCCTGATGCGCGCCGTGGAGAAGTTCGAGTACCGCAAGGGATATCGCTTCAGCACGTACGCCACGTGGTGGATCCGCCAGGCCGTCGGCCGGGCCATCGCGGACAAGGCGCGGACGATCCGGCTTCCGATCCATATCAACGAGCTGATCTCCAAGTACACGCAAGCGCGCGAACGGCTGTTCCAGTACTTCGGGCGGGAGCCTAAGGTGAGCGAACTGGCCCGATTCATGGGCATGAGCCAAGAGAAGGTGCGCGAAGCGGCCCGAGCGCTGAGGCAGTCCGTCATCTCGCTTGAGACGCCGGTGGGCGAGGAAGACGAGAGCACGCTGGGCAGCCTGCTCGAGGACTTGCTCTCGCCGTCGCCTGAGGAAGAGGCGACGCGCGAGCTGCTGCGCGAGCGCGTCCGGCAGGCGCTCGACGTCCTGTCGCCGAGGGAGCGCAAGGTGATCGAGCTGCGCTTCGGCATCCTGGACGGCCGGGCCCGCACGCTCGATGTCGTCGGCAACGCGCTTGGAGTGACGCGTGAGCGCGCGCGCCAGATAGAGGCGCAGGCGCTGAGCAAGCTACGCCAGCGCCACCAGCGCCGTCTGTTCGAAGACGAGTAGGGCGAAGACGAATAGCCGCCACCGGGCAGGGCCGGGATCTTGATTGTTTCGCGAGATCATTTTTTGGAACGCCCTTTTCGAATCTGAGCTGAACGTTTCGTCTTGATTGTTGGTCCCTGCGGGCCAGCGCGCCGGGCACATTTCATTTCGATTCGAATTGAATTGTCGCGAAATACGTCGTTTCTGAATCTGGCAGACAGCTTTTTTCGATTTGACCGCCCGGGTCAAATCGATCCTTCTCCTATCTGGTGAGCATGGCGGCGACCTTCCGTCGCCAGGGCGGGTCGAGACCCGCCCCTACACTACGCAATCGACGTTAGGCGATGCGGGAAATAGCTCCAAGCGACAAATGTCACTATCTGTCGGCGGATACGGAGCGGATTAGCGGATAGGGCTGGCAGCACCAGGCACAGCTTCGGGAGTCAGCCAGGGTCAGCATGGGCCCGGGCGAAGGCGGCGCGCCGCGACGAGCGAAATGGCGCCTATTGCGACCGCGAACGCGAGGAGCGTGATGAGCGCCTGCCGCCCATCGAGCGCGCTGGTAGTGGGGCTGATGTCATAGGAGAGTCCGCCTACGGGTGGCTGCGGCGTGGGCGTACGCGTTGGGGTTGGCGTGGGTGTCGGCGTGGCGGTGCAATCGATGGTCAGCGGCTCCAGCCCGGAGATGGCCTCGGGATGCGGGTTAAGGCCGGTCGCGAGGGCCGTGTTGAAGGGTCCGTGTCGTATGCTCACGGTTCCAGAGGCTGCGCATGTGAACTTGATACGCGCCAGTAGCCCGGCGTAATTCGATGGCTGGTTGAACGATGCGCACGCAAAGGCAACGCCTCCCGTGGGGCTGGCAAAAACTGGTATGTCGCACTGGGGCCAGGGACTGAAATCGATCATCTTCATCGTCGTCACGCCCGCATAGTCCAAGCGAGCGTCGTATCCGTCGTACGTCTGGATGCTCCCCAGTGAGTTCACATAGAACTTCACGAGAAACGAGCTCCCGGGGCTCAGATAGCATGTCGCCGGAAGCGAAGGCACGGTCCCGCAGTCATCGTTACCGTTCCCGTCGGTATCGACGCCGATGGAGAAGTCGAGCGGACCAGCAGGAGCCGGCGTATTCGTCGGCTTCGGCGTCGGCGCAACCTTCACGCCGGAGCAGTTCGGATCTGTGCAGTGAAGTATCCTCAGGTCTCCATTCGTAGCATCGTAGTAACTGACCACCGGGTAGCCGCTTGCGTCCAGCTCCAGGGAAGAGTGTTCGCCGACGACTCCAGCGGTATCGGGAGACGCGATGCTCTCGTCGCCACCGGCACACGAGGGGTCGTTGCAATGAAGGAGCTTCAGATTGCCGCCGTCGTCGGCGTGGTAACTCACGACAGGGTTTCCTGCCGCGTCCAGCGCGATCGAACTCTCTATCAGCGATGACGGCCCGAGACCGCTGTCCGCGATCGATGTGGTGTTACCGGCGCTGCAGCTAGGGTTTCCGCAATGGAGGACTCCTAGGTTGGAGGACGACCCATAACTAACGACGGGATTGCCGGACGCGTCCAAGACCAGAGAGGGTATGTGGCCGGAGGCAGGATTCGTAATCGTGTTGCCCGACCCGCAAACGGGATCACCACAGTGCGCTACCGACAGCGAGTTGTGGCCGATGACGGGGTTGCCGCTGGAATCGAGGACCATCGAAGTGTCAGGCACTCCTGAGAAATCAACATCCGTTTCCGTACTCGCTGCAGTACAAGCAGGATTTCCGCACCGCAGCAGCTTAAGGAAGGAACTCGTCCCAGTAAGCCCGATGTAACTCACCACCGGGCGATTCGCGGCGTCCAACGCCAACGACGATGCCACTGTGAAGTGCCCTGTGGCATCGAGAGCGGAGATGGTGTTGGCGGCTGCGCATGCTGGGTCGCCACAGCGCAATATTCTCAGCTCGCCATAGCCGGGAAACCCGACGTCCACGCCGAATGTGACGGCCGGGTTGCCGCCCGCATCCAGCACAAGCGAGGTATTCTCAAAGGCCAGTGGTCCAGGCAAGTTCTCTGCGAAGAGTGTGTTTCCAACGGTACACGTGGGGTTTCCGCAGTGCAGCACTTTGAGCGTATTCGGGAATTGCATGTAGCTGACAACGGGGTTGCCCGCAGCGTCCAGCTCGAGCGACGTAAATCGGCCCGTGTTGCCCCCCGGGTCTGGCGATGAAATCGTACCGCCGGTCGCGGTGGCCGGCGTGGTGTTGGATAGCGACATAAAGGCAACAAGAAGGGCCAGCGCCATTGCGCCTGCGAACGCCGCAAGTTTCAGTCGTGCGGACAAGTCATTCTCCTGGTCCGCCAAGTTGAGCGGGGCAGTGCTCGGCGAGACCACCAGTCGCCCGCAGCGTATCACGTATGCGCGAGTTGTCAAGCAGCCGGCGTGTGGTCTCTCATGGCTTCTGTGAAACGCTAGTGTGAAGCGCGTCGCTTTCTCGTAAGGACAGCGGCGGTATACTGGTACTGCGACTGAGGCGCGGGTGGCACCGTGGTGGCGCTCATGGCGGAGAGGTCACCAACAAGTGCGGCTCAGCTTCCGGCGGGTGCGGGCAGGATGCCAGCTAGGGTACGCATAAGTGAGGAGTGCTCACCGCAATGGTCATCAACCCCTTCCGTACCAAGGACCCAGTCGATCCCAGCGCTGAGCTGCTTCTCACCAGCGTGACTCCGCCTACCCTCCCCGAAGTGCTGGCCGATTCGGCCGCTCGTTATGGCAGCAAGGTCGCCTTCCAGCAGCGCGTGGATGGCCGCTGGGAGCAGCTCAGCTTCGACCAACTGTGGCGACAATCGCGCGAGTTCGCGGCCGGGCTGATCGCGCTCGGCCTGCAAAAGGGCGACCGCGTGGCGATCATGTGCGAGAACGGGCTGCCCTGGATCATCGGATATCTCGGGTCGTCGATAGCCGGAGGCGTCGGCGTGCCGCTCTATACGGAACTCAAGGCGCCTGAGGCCGAAGCGCTGGTGAAGCGGTCCGGCGCGAAGATCCTGATCGCTTCGACGAAGGTGCTGCAGAAGCTGGGTGAACAGGCCGCTGGCGCTGCTACGTTGATTGAAGTGGGCGGCGAAAACGTAGGGCGCGAGCCGCGCACGGGCCAGCCGCCGCGGTTCCTGCGGCGCGGGAGGCCCGGTTGGATTCCGTTCGACCAGATTGCAGCCTCGCCGGAGCACCGAGCCGCGCTCGATCAGCGGCGGGTCGAACCGGAGGACCTGGCGTCGATCGTCTTTACGTCCGGTACGACGGGCGGGATGAAGGGCGTCATGCTCACGCACAAGAACCTCACGTCGAACCTCGAATCGATGCGCCGGAGCATCCCGCTCGACGAGAAGGACCGCATCGTACTGGTGCTGCCGTTACACCACGCGTTCCCTTTCATCATCTTCATCGCGGCGATAGCCATCGGCGGCGAGTTGACGTTCGAGAACGACCTGCTGCGGGTGCGCGACCGGCTGAAGGAGATCAAGCCGACGATGTTCCTGGGCGTCCCCGCCCTATTCGACCAGATGTACCGGGCCATCGTCCGGCGCGCAGAGTCCGAAGGCCGGCTCGACATGTTCGAACGCGGGCTGCGCGTCGTCGACGTCGCGAAGCGGCGCACGGGCGTGAACCTTGGCAAGCTGATCTTCCGCGAAATCCACCAGCAGCTCGGCGGGCAGATGCGCTTCCTGGTCAGCGGCGGCGCCGCGCTCAATCCGGAGATCGCTCGTAACTTCTACCGGCTTGGCTTCATGCTGATGCAGGGTTGGGGGCTGAGCGAGGCGTCGCCGGCCGTCGCGACGCAGCGCTTTCTGCCAAAGAAGTTCCTGTTCAGCAACTACTACGAGGAGCACGCCGGATCTGTCGGCCAGCCGATGGAAGGCGTTCAGGTAGAGCTCATCGACGTGCCTGAGAAGGAGATTTACGTCCACCTGCACAAGCAGGGTGAGCTGGTGGTGCGCGGGCCCAACGTATTCGCGGGCTACTGGCAGGCGCCCGATGAGACCGCGCAGGCGAAGGCAGGCGAATGGCTGCGCACGGGCGATCTCGGCCGCATCGATGACGAGGGAAACATCTGGATCACTGGCCGCTGTAAGTACGTCATCGTCCTCGAATCCGGCGAGAAGGTGCTGCCGGACGAGCTAGAGGAGCACTACCAGCAGAGCGAGCTGCTCTGGGACATGACCATCCAGCCACGACAGCATCGAGGCAAGACGCAGATATCCGCCATCGTCTTTCCCAACGCAGACGTAGCGAAGAAGCGGCTGGCGGAGCGCGGCGAAGGGGTGAGCGAGCAGACAGTACGGAGCCTCGTCGACGAGGAGCTAGATAGGCTCTCGAAGGGGCTGGCCCAGTACAAGCGGGTGACTGACATCACGCTGACGGACACGCCGCTGCCGCGCACGGCGATCCTGAAGGTGATGATCGCCCGGCTTCCCGAGACATTCACATTCGACGTGAAGCGCTGGGAGCAGAGCGCGCCGATGGACATGACGGGGGCAGCAGAGCCGATCGCCGAGACAAAGAACGAGTAGCTGCAGCCCAGCATACGGCTCTCGTTCCACACAGAAGACCAAGACTCGACGAGCAAATGGAGCGGCTGGCCGATTGGATTGGCCGGCGCGGATCTCTATGAATAGTACCTTCGCGGCTGCGACCGCTGGATTCGTGCTAATAGCGACCCTAATCGGACTTGCTTGCTTTCAGCACTCTGAGGAGCGAGATGTTACATACATGAACGGTTTGACCGTCCCAGTAACCGTTACGATTCAGGAACGTTTCGATTATGCAACACTCCAGCCTGGACAAAGCATCACCGTTTCAGAGCGGAAAGACCAACTCCCGTATCATGTTGAAGCCTTCGACGCGAACGGAACCTCACGATTCGATGAAATTGTGACTTGGGATGAGCTTGAGGCCAGCGAATTTCAGCTCGTAATTCGCTAAGCCAGAAGCTGAAGCACGATTCTGCTGGCCGAGAACCGCTTACGAAACGTGCGCCTGAAGAACGCAAAACGCTATCGGGGAAAATTGCCCGCTGTCACGAGATTCTTCGCTTCGCTCAGAATGACAGTAGGCGCTACGCGACTTCGAGGGCCATCTTCATGAGCGGGTCCATGCGGTCGTAGCGGTCCGGCATGCCCGCGACGGTGAGCCGGTGGAGATACTCCTGCACCTGTCGCTTACGCAGCGCCATGAACTTGTTGAAGCCTTCGTCGGTGTTGTCCTTGCCACCGCCGAGCAGCACTATGAGCGACTCCGCGACGTTGATGCCGAACGTGCCGGTTTCGGGGTCGGCGTTCTCGGACTCGTCCAGGTACCCGTGGATCTCTTCTTTGCGCCAGGGCTCGGTCTCCAACACGTACTTCAGGTGCATAACACCGAAGCCGAGGTGCCGCGACTCGTCCTGGGCGCACAGGCGGAAGATGCGCTTCTCGGCGTCGTTCTGCGCGATCAGCTCGCCCATGCGGAACATCGATTGCACAAAGCCTTCGGCCTGCACGTGCATGATCGAGGACATCTCGGTGAAGTCCTTGGCGTTGATGATCGTGCGCAACGACGATGTTGGGCTTGCGGAGAGAAGGCCGCCGCCGTTGGCGAGCGCTCGCTTGCGGAAGACGTCCAGGTGGCGCGCTTCATCGACGATCTGCGAGGCGAGGAAGAGCTTCGTCTCGAAGTGCTCATTGCTGATTCGAGGGAGCCACTGCCCGGGCGTGTCGCCCGCGATGAACTCGACCTCGGTCAGGAAGGTACAGAGCTGGCAGAACGCGCGCTCGATGTCGTCCGGCAGGGGGTCTAGCTTCTCCCAGGGGATGTCCGTGGCGGACGACCACTGGCGCTGCACGGCCTCTTCGTAGAGCATCGTGGCGTTGTCCGACCAGACGTCGGCCTTCTTGTCGAGGTAGTAGCCGGCGCGCGGCACACCCTCGCGCTTGGCGGCGCCGCGAGCGCGGTACGTCTGCTCGTGAATGTCTTCTGACGGCGGGCCATAAGGGCCGATGTTTATCTCGTCTAGCGTGAGCCCGCGCTTACCCGGCTTAGCCCTCATCCCCCAGGTCTGGTTCAGATCTAGCCAGCTCAGATCGATCGCCGGGGTCTCGGCCTCTTGCTTCAGCGTGTCCATCGTTTTGGTATCGATAGCCATAATCGCCTCCTACAGGCAGTATCGGCTTAATTGAGGAAACGCTAAGTTACGCTTCGAAGTCTAGTATACGCCTGATC
>JBKKBW010000175.1:0-7549 GCA_046713635.1 Dehalococcoidia bacterium | reverse complement strand
GGCGTCGCCCAGGGCGACCACCTCCATCCGCTCCAGAACAGCTTTCTCGAAAACGCCGCGCTCCAGTGCGGCATTTGCACGCCGGGCTTCATCGTCGCAGCGAAAGCGCTGCTCGATAGCGAACCGGACGCCGACGAAGCGCGCGTCCGTCACTGGCTAGCGGGCAACCTCTGTCGCTGCACCGGCTACGACAAGATCGTGCGCGCCGTCCTCGATGCCGGCGAAGAAATGCGCGACGCTTCGAAGAAGCGCGCACCCGCAACCACGCGTTAGGCCCGGAGGAGAATCGATATGGTAACCCCCACCAAATCCGACTACAAAGTCATCGGTACACGCCCGCTCCGCCCGGACGGCATCGATAAGGTGACCGGCCGCGCCCAGTATGGCAACGACATCAAGCAAGCGGGCATGATCCAGGGCCAGATCCTCCGTAGCCCCCACGCCCACGCCAACATCAAAAGCATCGATACATCGAAGGCCGCTGCGCTCGAAGGCGTCAAGGCGATCGTTACCGGCGCGGACCTCCCGGTCGTGACAGGCGATACGCGCGCGGAGAACTCGATCAACGTCCTCGCCGGGCCGAAGGCGCTCTATCGCGGCCATGCCATCGCAGGCGTCGCCGCGGTGAACGCGCACGTCGCGCAGCAAGCTATCGATCTGATCGAAGTCGAGTACGAAGTGCTGCAGCCCGTTCTGGACGTCCGCGACGCGATGCACGCCGACGCTCCAGTCATCCACGAATCGCTCCGCACCACTTCGATGGCCGGTAAGGGCGAGAATCCGACCAACGTCGCTGCTCAGATCGGCTTCAACTTCGGCGATATCGAGAAGGGCTTCGCCGAGTGCGACGAGATCGTCGAGGGCGAGTTCCGCACGAAGATGGTCCATCAGGGCTACATCGAGCCGCAGGCGTGCACCGCCATGTGGAACCCCGACGGCCAGCTCGTGGTCTGGACGTCCACACAGGGCTCCTTCCCCGTGCGCAAGGACACATCGGACATCCTCAACCACCCGATCTCCAAAGTGAAGATCATCCCCACCGAGATCGGAGGTGGCTTCGGCGGTAAGATCCCGGTCTACCTGGAGCCCGTCGCCGCGCTGCTTAGCAAGAAATCCGGGCGCCCCGTCGCGATGCACATGGACCGAACCAACGTCTTTGAGGGCACCGGCCCCACCGGCGGCACGTCGATCAAGGCGAAGATCGGCGCCACCAAGGACGGTAAGCTCATCGCTGGCTGCGCCGACATGGCGTACGAAGGCGGCTGCTTCCCCGGCTCGTCCGTTACGATGGGCGCCATGGCGATGTTCGCCCCCTACGACATCGAGCACGTCAAGATCGATGGCTTCGATGTCGTCGTCAACAAGCCGAAGACGCAGGACTATCGCGCGCCTGGGGCTCCCGCCTCGTCGTTCGCCATCGAGCAGCTCGTGGACGAGCTCGCTGAGAAGCTGGGCATCGATCCGCTCAAGTTCCGCGCGATGAACAGCTCCCGCGAAGGGACACGCGGCCCCGGCGGCATGCCATTCAGTCGCATCGGCCAGGAAGAGTGTATCGAGGCGGCGCTCAACTCAGCGCACTACAACACCCCGCTAGAGGGCCCGAACCGTGGCCGTGGCGTCGCCTCCGGCTTCTGGTTCAACGTCGGACTGCGCTCCAGCGTCAACGTCAGCGTCCAGCCCGACGGCACCGTCAACCTCGTCGAGGGCAACACGGACATCGGCGGCACGCGCGCGTCCCTCTCCATGCAGCTCGCCGAGACGCTCGGTATCGCATACGAAGACGTGAAGGTCACGGTCGTCGACACCGATTCGGTCGGCTACAACGACGTCACGGCTGGCAGCCGCACTACTTACGCGACCGGCATGGCAGCGAACAAAGCCGGCCTCAACCTGATCGACGAGATGAAGAAGCTCCTCGCGCCCAAGTGGCAGGTCGAGCTCGACACCATCGACTTCGCGGACGGCGTCTTCTCGTCCGCTGAGAAGTCCGGTACGTTCAAGGAAGTCGCGGGCATTGTCGTCGGTCCAACTGGCGTCGGGCTCACCGCGTCCGGCTCCGTCAACGCCGGTATTCTTGTCGGCGGCGCGTTCGGCTTGCACATCGTCGATGTCGAGGTCGACCCGGAGACCGGCAAGACGCAAGTCCTTCGTTACACCGTCGTCCAGGATGCTGGCACCGCCATCCACCCATCCTACGTCGAGGGCCAGATGCAGGGCGGCGCCGTTCAGGGCATCGGCTGGGCGCTCAACGAAGAGTACTACTACGACGAGGACGGCCGCATGGCCAACTCCAGCTTCCTGGACTATCGCATTCCCACGACTCTCGACGTTCCGATGATCGACACGATCATCGTCGAGGTCCCGAACCCCACCCACCCGTTCGGCGTCCGTGGCGTCGGAGAAGTTGGCATCGTCCCGCCGCTCGGCGCGATCGCGAACGCCGTCTCGCACGCGACCGGCGTCCGCCAGACCCAGCTGCCGATGTCGCCGCGCCGCATCCTCGAGACCACACAAGGCATCGAGTAGGCCGCTTGGCTATCGTGTGGATCCCGGCGCTTCTCCGGCCGCTCGCCGGCGGCGCGGAGTCCGTGCGCGCATCCGGCGCAACGCTCCGCGACGTTATCGATGACCTCGACCGCCAGCATCCTGGCCTGCGAGACCGCATCCTCGACGGCGCCTCGATCCGCGACGAGATCGCGCTTGCCATCGGCAGCGACCAGGCCACCGATCTCAGCCTCACGGTCGCCGCAGACGATGAAGTGCACATCCTCCCCGCCATCGCTGGCGGCTCGGCGCCCTGACTCGCCCCTTCCCCACCCAGCCCTCCTTTGCTGGCGTTCGCACCCCCTTAGGAGCGATGATGTAGTTGGCGTTAGGCCGCCAAGGAGATCCATGTCCAAGCTCGCGAAGGTAGCTGTCCCTACCTTTACCGGGGACCAGCCCGTCCTGCCCCCCACCGCCCGCCGCACCATCCCCAGCAAAGAAGACGTTATCGCGTTCTATCGGACGCATGAGCGCGTTAGCTGGAGCCTCACCGAAGTCCTCGACCTCGACTGGCGTGACATCGATATCGACGCTCTCACGCCGACCGATATCGATGTCGTAGAGTCCGCGCTCCTCGTCGAAAGCAACAACCCCGACTACGTCGCCGAGCTACTCGACTTCTTCAAAGCCGATCCAGACGTCTGCGACTTCCTGATGATGTGGGGCATCGAGGAGTGGAAGCACTACTACGCGCTGTACGACTACACCACCAAGGTCCGCGTAGCGCTCGCAGCCCACCAGCGAAACGGCGACGGAGCGACCAGCCCGCAGCTAGCCGAAGTCCAGCGCTCTGTCCAGGCAGTGCTCGACGAGAAGATTACGACCGTACGAGAAACAAGCGAAACAAACTGGGGCATACCTGCCAACTACACTCCCGTACAGGTCGTCGCGAACACCACGCTCCAGGAGTTCGTCACTGCCGAGTTCTACCGCAGCCACGCCAGTCACACGACGGAACCCACACTATCGAAGATCGATACGCTGCTGGCGAAGGACGAGACGCGGCACGAGATGTTCTACGAAAAGAAGACAAAGGACTGCCTCGAGGCGGACCCCGACTCTATGGCGCTCGTCATCGATGCGCTCAAGGAATTCGGCATGCCGGGTACGTATCTCCTTAACGACTGGGACGAACAGCGCGCAAGGATGGAGCAAGCGGCATTCCCAACGCTGGCCGAGAAACGGGAAGCGTTCGTCCGGCTGTTCTCGAAGGTCACGCGCCTTGTTGGCCGCGAGAGCGCACTGCGCGTCTTCTCCGAAGGCAACTACCTCTCGGACGGCTTCGATGACGCCACCAAGAAGCGGCTGCGGCCAGAGCTGATAACGCGCCTCCTCACACGCAAGCTCGGCGCGTAGTACCGCCTCGTGCAAGTCCATCTAATCGACGGCACCTACGAGCTGTTCCGCCACTACTTCGCTGTCCCGCCATCCAAGAACGACGCCGGAGTCGAGATCGCGGCGACGCGGGGCGTCGTGCGCTCGATGCTCATGCTGCTCGGGGAAGGCGCCACCCACGTCGGCGTCGCTACTGATCACGTCATCGAGTCGTTCCGTAACGATCTCTGGCCCGGCTACAAGACCAGCGCTGCCGTCGAACCCGACCTGCTCGCACAGTTCCCGATACTTGAGCGTGCGCTCGCGGCCCTCGGCCTCGTCGTTTGGCCCATGACAAAGTACGAAGCCGACGACGCGCTCGCGTCCGCCGCGATGGAAGCGTCGGCTTACGCCAAGCAAGTCATCATCTGCACGCCCGACAAGGACCTCGGCCAGTGCGTCGCCGGCAAGCGCATCGTCCAACTAGACCGGCGTCGCGCGCTGCTCATCGACGAGACCGCCGTCGTCGAGAAGTTCGGCGTCCGCCCATCGTCCATTCCCGATTACCTCGCTCTCGTCGGCGATAGCGCCGACGGCTTCCCCGGCCTCCCGGGCTGGGGCGCCAGGTCCGCCGCGACCGTCCTCGCCAAGTTCTTCCACGTCGAATACATCCCCGACGATCCCGCGCGATGGGCCCTGCCGATTCGCGGCAGCGCTGCCCTCGCCACGACGTTGTCCGGGCAGCGCAAGCTCGCCCTGCTCTTCAAAGACCTCGCCACGCTGCGCACGAACGTCCCCGTCCGCGCCACCGCGGATCGCCTGCGCTGGACGGGCCCCCGGCGCGCGTTCAAGCAAGTCGCCGCCGAACTCGGCGCACCCCAACTCTACGATCAGGCCCGCGACCAGCAGCCGTAGGTGCCACCTGCGGTCGCCCTGTCCACTCGGCGGGGTTCTGCCAGCTGTCATCCCGAGCCGTGTGGGCGGGGCACAGGACGACACTCTTGGGCAGTGGCATTCCGGGGGCGGAGCGGAGCAGGGATCTCGTCCCTCCCAAACGTCGTCAACATCCAACCGCACGCTCGCCTGCTACAATCGCTGCGCATTCACAACGGTAGCAAGGAGCCACCATGAAACTCGGCGTCATCTTCCCCCAGACCGAGATCGGCAACGATCCCACGGCCATCCGCGATTACGCCCAGGCCGCCGAGCAGCTCGGCTACAATCACATCCTCATCTTCGATCACGTCCTCGGCGGCCACCCCGATCGATTCGAGCAGCTTGGCTTCCGGCCACCCTACAACTACCAGACGCCTTTCCACGAGCCGTTCGTCCTGTTCGGCTACCTTGCCGCGCTCACAACGCGGATCGAGCTCGTCACCGGCATCCTCATCCTTCCCCAGCGCCAGACCGCCCTCGTCGCCAAGCAGGCCGCTGAAGTCGATGTCCTCACCAACGGCCGCTTCCGCCTCGGCGTTGGCATCGGATGGAACATTGTCGAGTATGAAGCGCTCGGCGAAAACTTCAAGAATCGTGGCCGCCGCAGCGAGGAACAAGTCGCCGTCCTACGCGCGCTCTGGACAAACGAGCTCGTCAACTTCGATGGCAAGTACCACCACATTCAGCAGGCCGGCATCAATCCCCTACCCGTCCAACGTCCCATCCCCATCTGGATGGGCGGGATGACCGAGCCCGTCATCCAGCGCATCGCGCGCATCGCCGACGGCTGGTTCCCGCAGTTCCGTCCCGGCCCGCAGTCCACTGAAACGGTCGAGCGCCTGCGCAGCTACATCCGCGACGCAGGCCGCAATGTCGAAGACGTTGGCATCGAAGGGCGCGTCAGCATGTTCAACACACCGGACGAGGAATGGGCCTCAGCGCTCGATGGCTGGAAGGCGCTCGGCGCAACGCACGTCACGCTCAACACCATGGGCGTCCAGCTCGCGTCGCCCCAGGCCCACATCGACGCCATCCGGCGCTTCAGCGAAGTCGCGGCAACGTACCGCTAGCCCAGTTGCCCGCAAACTCTGCCCGCCGGCACACCCAGGCGATGGAGCAAATGTACGCCGCAGGAAGGCCGGCCACTGCCGGTAAGAAGCGTTCCCGGCAATCGAAGGCTAATCTGGCAATCGTTAGCCGTGCACAGACCGACACCCTCAAGGAAGAACACGCCGATGTCCGTGACCGTCGCCACGCAAAGGCCGTTGCAAAGCTCATCAATCAGCGGCAGAACGATAACCCTGCTGAGGCCTTCGTAGCCCTTCCTGAACGGATCGCAGCGGTGCCTCAGCGAGTAGTTAGGCAGGAACGCCTCTTCGAACTCGGAACAGCCGTCTGGCGTACCATTCAGTCGCGCCTCCAGTGCGACTCGCGTTGGAGGGACGTTGTTCCCCGGTTGGGCCAGCAGCTCACTCGCGCCGTCGCAGACATCGCTGATGGCGATTGGACAGACGGCACTCGTTGCCCCAGTGAGCACACCCAACTGGTACGTAGCGGATCCCACGCCATCGATACGCACGGGCATGGCGTTACCTGAGGGAGGGTCATTGGCATCGTAGGAAATTGAGATCAAGTCTCCTACTTCGGCGGCAGACAGAATGTCGTCCGAAACGACGAGAGGTGAAACGCGGATGCTAGGTGGCGAAGCGGAGGCTTCCTGCGTATGTTGGAAACCGAGAGCAGAGAAGAGCGCTAGCATAACGGCAATGAGAATTAGGATCGCCCGCAACCCCTATCCTCCTCTCGTTCCGTGCTGTCGCTCAAACGTGTTGGAGCAGCCGTCGCGACCGAGGTCCTCAGCCGCACTCGGCTAAGTTACGTGTTCACCGCCCCTACGGCGGCAGGTCCGGAATCAACCCTGCGACGAGCTGCAGGATGAGCGCCGCATCAATCACATTGACCTGACCGTCTTGGTTGACATCGCCGTTCTGCTGACATGGCAGCGACGCCACGAGCGCTGCTGTCAACTGCAGCACCAGCGCCGCATCGATTGCGTCCACATCGCCATCGCAGTTCACGTCCCCAAACAGACCAGCCGGCGTCGGTGTGCTAGTGGGCGGCACCGGCGTGCTCGTTGGTGGTACGGGCGTACTCGTCGGTGGCACAGGCGTGCTCGTCGGCGGCACAGGCGTGTTGGTCGGAGGAACGGGCGTGCCGGTCGCGGTCGGAGGCACGGCTGTACTCGTCGGCGTGACCGTGTTCGTGGGTGTCGCCACCGGGACATCGCCATAGATAACGTTCACCGCCCCCGCGTTCTCCAGCACGTCGATGTCGTCATCCGGGGCGCCGGCCGCTAGGTCGTCGGCGCCATCGCCGTTCAGGTCGCCCGCGGCAACTGCGTCCCCGAAGTTCGCACCGGCATCGCCCGTACCCAGAATGCCATTGACGCCCTGCTGAAAGAACTGATCATCGGTAGCCGTCAAGCCAGAGCCAGACCCCAGGACCACGTTGACGGCGCCAGTGCTGTTGAGCTTGCCCGTATTTTCCCCGGTCACGCCGACCGCGAGGTCGTCGTCGCCATCGGCGTTAAAGTCGCCAGACGCGAGGGCTGCGCCGAAGTTATCGCCGGCCAGCAACTCGCTTTCGATCCCGGGGCTACCCTGCGTCCAGACCTGGTTGCCGTCGACCGTAAGCCCACCAGTGCCAGCCCCGTTCAACACATGGACCGCGCCGGCGGCCGTCAGGCCGTCGACGA
>JBKKBW010000174.1:0-2311 GCA_046713635.1 Dehalococcoidia bacterium | reverse complement strand
TGGTGGACGAAGTTGCTGCCGATGAAGCCCGCGCCGCCAGTGACGAGAATCCTGCGCATCACGGCATGTGCACTTTACTGTAGTCGCCTAGAACAAGTGTGTAGCTGTGCGGCCGGCGGTCCCGGCCATGCAGCTCGACGTTTCGGCCGATCAGGCTGTGCTCGATCCGGTGACCGACTGATTCGATCGTTGTGTGTTCCAACACAACACTCTCGGCAATCTCGGTGTCGGCGATCAGGCAGTCGTGGTAGATGGAGGTGAATGGGCCGATGTAAGAGTTCACAACACGCGTTCGCTCGCCGACAATCGCCGGCCCGTTGATCCGGCTGTTGATGATCTCCGCGCCTTCCTGGATCACGACTTGCCCCTGGAGCTTTGTAGTTTCGTCGCATGAGCCGATGATCGACTGCTGGAGGTCCTCCAGAATGAGGTGATTCGCTGCTAGCAGATCGTCATGCTTGCCCGTGTCGATCCAGCGCCCGGAGATCACCTCTGCGCGCACATCGAGTCCGTCATCGATCAAGCGTTGAATCGTGTCTGTGATTTCTAGTTCGTTTCGCGCGGATGGCTTGATGCGCAGCACCGCGTCGAACACGTTCGAATCAAAGAAGTAGATGCCGATGACTGCTAGGTTCGACGCTGGGGCGCTCGGTTTCTCGACCACGCGGACGAGGCGTTCGCCTTCGAACTCAGCCACCCCGAATTCCTCCGGACGTTCGACCGGGCAGAGCAAGACCAGCGAATTGTGTAATCCGCTTCGGAATTGCTCAACATAGCGGCCTATACCCTCTTTGATGAAGTTGTCGCCCAGGAAGAGAACGAAAGGAGAGCCTGCCAGGAACTCCTCAGCAATCTTGATGCCGTGGGCGATGCCCAGCGGCGCCGCCTGCTCGATGTATGTAACCTTGGCGCCGAAGCGGGAGCCATCGCCGACAGCCTCCCGGACCTGGTCCTTCGTATCGCCGACGACGAGCGCAATGTCAGTGACGCCGCAGGCCACTAGCTCCTCGATCGCATAGAAAAGGATAGGTTTGTTTGCCAGCGGCACGAGCTGCTTTGCGCCGGTGTATGTGAATGGTCGGAGCCTGGTGCCCTTACCCCCGGTGAGCACCAGACCCTTGAGCGGCCGCTTTGGTCGAGCGTTTGCCATGCGAAAACAGCCTATCGTCGAGCGTTTAGAGCCTGTTCCATCTTACGCCGGAGGTGGGGAACGTGGCCAGGCCACGCAGCGTGAGACCCCGAGCAGTGGCGGCTACTCGGGGCCTGCGCAGGGGTGTCCCCGCGCAGAGTTAGGCTAGCATACACGTCAGAAACGCGGCAAACGAGGTGGTCGATACAGATCGCCGAGCCGCTTCGATGGCGGTGCTTGACGGCGCAAGGACAGGTCGTGAATAGTTAAGCGCAATAGTCCGATGGAGAAAGAGACCAGCATGCAGCTGTTAGGTGCTACCGCGATCGTAACCGGCTCCGCTGTCGGCGTTGGACGCTCGACCGCGCTTGAGCTTGCAAAACGTGGCGCGAACGTAGTCGTGAACTATTCTCGGTCTGAAGACGACGCTAAGGAAACTGCGGCGGAGGTCGAGCGGCAAGGTGTGCGGCCGTTGCTTGTTCGGGCGGACGTTTCGAACGATGACGAGGTCCGCGCGATGGTCCAGCAGACTGTCGACACGTTCGGTGGCGTGCATGTGCTAGTTAACAACGCAGCGACAACAGCGTTCGTGCCGTTTCATGACCTTGATGGTCTGGCTGGCGAGGACTGGGACCGAATACTGGCCGTGAATCTGAAGGGGCCGTTCTTCTGCTCCCGCGCCGTGACCGGCCCGATGCGCGCGGCAGGCGCTGGCGCTATCGTCAACGTGGCGTCGGTTGCAGGCATTCGCGCCGTTGGTAGCTCGATCGCGTACGCCGCGTCGAAGGCCGGGCTGATCAACATGACGATCGCGCTCGCGCGAGTGCTGGCGCCGCAGATCCGGGTGAACTGCGTTGCGCCGGGTTTCATAGACACGCGCTGGCTCAAGCAAGGCCTCGGAGAGGGTTACGAGGGAGCAAAACGCTTTCAATCCGACCAAACCCCGCTTAAGCGGGTGGCCGCGCCAGAGGATATTGCGCAGGTTATCCTTGGTCTGATAGAGGCCGCGGACTTCGTCACCGGCCAGACGATCACAGTTGATGGCGGCAACACTATCCGGGGCTAGCATGGTCGACCCCGCGGCGCGCTTGCTTCCGAAGAACGCTGTTGTCGTGCTCCTCGATAGCCTGAACCGCCACATGCTCGGCGCGTATGGCTCGAGCGAGTTTGTCACACCTAACC
>JBKKBW010000173.1:0-4175 GCA_046713635.1 Dehalococcoidia bacterium | reverse complement strand
GCACAGCAGCGGTCGGCACAGCGACCCACGAACGAGATTCCTCGTCTCCCACCGAAGGACCCGGAATGACAATGGCAGTCAGCGGTACAATTCAATCGTGAGGTCCGTTGCCCTAGCGCCAATCCTTCTCGCGATCGCGCTGATCGCTGCTACGTGCAACGGCGGGCCGCCGCCCACCGTCAACTCAGGAATCGAGGGCAACGTGACGATCGGGCCGATGTGCCCTGTGGAGCAACCTGACTCACCGTGTCCGGATGAGCCCTACCCCGCGACTATCGTAATCCACGACTCAGGTGGTGGGGAAGTTGCCCGCACAGAGTCCGATGAGGATGGCCGATTCCGCATCGCGCTGGTGCCGGGCAGCTACACCCTGGCGCCACTTTCGCCGGACAGCGTTGGATTACCATTCGCGTCGGAGCAGCAGGTTGAGGTTCGCGCCAGCGAGTACACGCAAGTGAAGGTCGAGTACGACAGCGGTATACGCTAGGCCTTAGTAGAACGGCGACGGCACCCACGCCCCGATGGGCTCCTGGTACTCGCCCCAGACCATGTAGCTGTCCAACTCCAGCAGCCGGAACCCCTGCCCCATCGCCCAGCGCATAGTGCCCGCATAGGTGACCGGCAGGAGCATGTGGACCGGCCCCGGAGCTGCCCGAGCGACACCGATGATCGCGTCTCGGAGCGCTCGCTCGTCGCGCGCCACGCCGTGCGTGACGAACGTCTCCTCGCCCGGAAATCGCGTCAGATAGCCCGCGATGCGCCCGTCGCGTTCGACAACGATCGGCGTTGCGAAGTTCGCCATCAACTCGATGTCGGCCCTGCGCCCAACACCGAGCACGTCGCGGTGCAGTTCGTCGCAGGCATCGAGGTCGGCTGCCCTGTACTCGCGCACCGCATCGACAGGCTCCTCGCCGTCACCGGGACGGCCGCGCAGGTTCGCCAGCATGTCGGTCACGTTGAAGCCGAGGTTGTGGTAGAGCGAGAACGACTGCATGTTATAGGCCACCTGCACCAGCCGGACCGAGCGGAAGCCAGCCTCCTGCGCTCGCTTCAGCATCGCCTCCATCACCTGGCGGCCGTAGCCGTTACCCTGCTGGTCGACGGCGACAGCCACCGGCCCTACGCCAACGATCTCGTCCCGTTCGTCGCCGAAGTTGCAAGCGACAGGTCGACCGTTGTCTAACAGCAGGTACGTGCCATAGCCTTCGGTCTGAACGAGCAGCCGGACGATGAGCGTCGCGAGCGCCGGATCAGCGAAGCCTGGCTCGAAGTTGTGCCGGTCCGCGATGTCCTTGAACGCTTCGTAGACCATCGCGCCCACGTCGTCGACCTGGTCCGGGCGAATCGAGGTCATCTCAGGGGCCATATCGCTACCTCACGGCGTCGAACGGGGCGTGCTAGCGCATCGCCCATCTAACGGGCCGGCCAACGAACAGATTCAGGATCCAGCTGACGATCGAGACGATCAACGCGGCGAGGATGGTGTCGAAGAAGCCGTTTAGCTCAACGTCCAGGCCAAACTGGTCGCCTACCCAAACGCTGAGGGCGAGCATGGCCGCGTTGATAATGAGCGCGAAGAGGCCGAGCGTGAGTATGGTGAGCGGGCAGCCGAGCATCTGCGCAACCGGCTTGAGGAGCGTGTTGACCACGGCGAAGATCGCCGCGACGCCAAGTAGCGACTGCCAGCCGTTGATCTCAAAGTCCTCGAGGAGGGCAGCGGCGACCCAAAGGGCGCCGGCGTTGACCCCAAGGCGCACGGCGAGAGAGACGAGCTGGTTGTCGTCGCGGCGGCTGGCCATGGGAGCGGGTTCGGCCTAGGAAGCCGCGTTCTCTTCCGAGCGGCGACGGGCCACGCGGCGGATCATGCGCCAGAGACGGCCCCTACGCGACGGCGCGTGGGCGGCCTGCTCGATCTCGTCAGACGTGATCTGCGCCAGGATATCGTCGGCGCCCTGGCCTCGCTTGCTGCGGCGCGCGACCGCTACGCCCGCCAGCACCAGTAGCGCGCTCGAGGCGATCGCAACAGGACCGGCGTAGTTCTTGTAGCGCTCAGCCAGGTCAGGAAACTTCTCTGCCGCGCGATGCGCCAGATTAAGCGCATCGCTGGTGGCGGCGTCGGGGCGTTCACCCTCGACGTCCCAGTAAAGCTCATCCTCGGTGTGATCGGTGTCCGTGATAGTAGGCCGTTCTGCGGCTCGAGTCATGGCGGGGATCCTCCTCAGGAATGCCCGCGCTGTCATGGCCGGGCACCTTCTAGAGTATCATCGGCGCTCCATCTTGGGAAGAGGAACGGCTGTTCTCGGATGGCTGCGCTGCGACCTAGATGTCTCTGTAGCGCGCCGCGTAGAGACGTGTGGCCGCGGTGATGTCGATATCCGCGATGAGCAAGCCCTCTTTGCCGTATGGCTGGTAGCTGAGCAGCGTGCCGTCTGGCCGCACCACCGCCGACGTGGTCGGCGACCCGGCGCTGGCAACGTTCGCTGATGCGAAGTAGCAGGCGTTTTCCGCCGCCCGGCATAGCATCGCTTGCTCATGGAACGTGTTCGCGGGATCGCCGAAGGTTGACGGCTGGTAACTGCCGGGCTCCGCTTCGTGGAAGTGCGGGTGGAACACGATCTGCGCGCCGTGCCGGACTGCCCAGCGCACCGTCTCTGGATAGCGCCAACCCTCATGGCAGATAACGACACCGAACGTCAGGGGACCGGTTTGGAAGACACGCCTTCCTTGGCCGTGTGCGTACGTGACCTCCTCGCACGGGTCGAGCTGGACCTTGTCCTGGAAGCCGACGCGCGTTCCTTCTCGATTGATCACCAGGGCGCTGATGAGCAGGTCGTCATCGACGACGCGTTCGGTGCCGAGCACGACCGCGACGTTTGCCTTCGCTGCCGCCGCTGCAATGGCAGACCAGGCGCGTTCGAGGAGCTCTGGGTCGGGCGGCGGCACCGCCTTCCCGAGAGCTCGATAGCCGGGCACGAAGCACTCCGGAAAGCAGATCAGGTCGGCGCGCTGGCTGCCTGCTTGAGCGATGGCTTCTTCGGCCAGCGAGACCGAATCCTCAGGAGTTGCCGGGAACCGGATGTTGGCGAGCGCGATTCGAAACGTGTTCGTTTCGGCGGGTGGCACGGCTTCAGGATAGCTGACGGAGCAGCGTCGCCATCTCGACCGCCGTGGTCACCGCGTCGAAGCCCTTGTTGCCCTTCTTGCCGCCGGCGCGCGCAAGCGCCTGCTCGCGATCGTTCGGTGTCGTGACGCCGAAGACGATCGGGATGCCCGTGTCGCGGCCAGCGTCCATGATGCCGCGCGCTGTCTCGCCGGCAACGTAATCGAAGTGGGGCGTCTCGCCGCGGATGACGGTGCCCAGGCAGACGACGGCGTCATAGCGCTTCGTCCCGGCGAGCTTGCGAGCGGCCAGCGGCAACTCGAACGCGCCGGGCGCCCACGCTACGTCGTAGTCGGCAACGCTGTACTCTGCGAGCGCTTCCTTTGCGCCATCGAGCATCTTCGAAGTGACATCGTCGTTGAAGCGCGCGACGACGACGGCTATACGCAGGCCGGAGCCGTCGCGGGAACCTTCGTAGCTGTTAGGCATAGTCGCGCCGATCTCGTGTCACCCTGAGTGAAACGAAGGGTATGTCAGTTCGAAGCACCGACCCCGTAGCTCTGAAATATCTTTCGCTTCGCTCAAGATGACACAAGAGTGAGGCTCGAAAGCCTCCCCTACGTAGGAGCCGTTATAACGTCCCTTCACCGGGAACGTCGTGGCCGAGCTTCGTGCGCTTCGTCTCCAGGTAGCGGATGTTGTGCGCATTCGGCTTGGCGTGGATAGGCACGCGTTCGACCAAATGCAAGCCGTAGCCATCGAGCCCGGCGCGCTTCGCCGGGTTGTTCGTCAGCAGCCGGATGTCACTCAAGCCGAGGTCGAGCAGGATCTGCATGCCGATGCCGTAGTCCCGCCGGTCCGCTGCGAAGCCCAGCGCCTCGTTTGCTTCGACGGTGTCCATGCCGCCATCCTGCAGGGCGTAGGCGCGCAGCTTGTTGTGCAGGCCGATGCCCCTACCCTCTTGTCGCATGTAGACGATGACGCCGCGCCCTTCGCCGGAGATCATGGCCATCGCGGCCTGGAGCTGCTCGCCGCACTCGCAGCGCTGGCTGCCGAAGACATCGCCGGTGAGGCA
>JBKKBW010000172.1:0-1270 GCA_046713635.1 Dehalococcoidia bacterium | reverse complement strand
GTCGTACATCGCCCGAGCGCCGTCGTTGGAGATTCGGTACTCGAGCGTGACTTCCTCCTGCTGCGCTTCCACGGCAGCTTCGAGCGCCACGATCAGCAACACCTCGCCAAGACCCATGCGCCGGCATTCGGGCCGAACCGCAATCGTGACAATGTGGCCTTCGCCCATCATGAACCACAGGCCGACCATGCCGATAATGCGGTCCGTGGTGGGCGCGGCAGCCTGGCTTCCGAGAATGCGCCGGACCAGGCCAGTTATGCCGACGATCGAATCCTCCACGGCTGCGTAAGGAAGCGCGCCGTCTGCCTCGTAGGCGACGAGGTAGCGCGCCATGTTGTTTTTCAGCTCGCGCTGGTAGACGGTCTGCGGCCACATGGTAGGGAACGACGCGCGTTCGATGTCGAGCACCTGGGGAATGTCAGCAGCCTGCATGATGCGGATGCGGCAGCGGAGAGCGGTGGCGCGCATATGTCTGGGACTCCAGCGCATGTTACCACGGCGGTGACGAGCCCACGCCCACCCGTGTCATCGCCCTGAAAGTCTCTACGCAGCCTCCAGCGGGGTCCCGAGCAACACTGCGACCTCGTGTCATCGAGCCTTTAACCCTCGAGCGAAGCGAAGGGGAAGCGAAAGGTATTTCCTGACCCCGGGCGAAATTGTCTGCCTGCTGACCGCCTCCACTTTCATCGCTTGTGTGTGAGCGCAAGCTCACCCACCGCTTCCGCAAGCCTACTTTGACGTTCGCGTAAGGGTTTGCTAGACTCGAATCTGAGACGCTCCGCACCTGCTTCATATGAATATGACGCCAGTAAACACCAGCCCAACTCACATCTCCCGGCCGATCATCATCCGGCTTCTCTCCTTCGCGAAGCCCTACTGGGGTCACGTCCTGCTCGCCCTGGTATGCGTAGCGGGATCGAGCGCCTTCGTACTGGCGCTGCCGCCATTGCTCGGTTGGGGTATCAATACGGCCCTCGGGTACGACCCTGACACGGGTGACTTCGTGGCCGGCGGTGACAAGCGCCTCCTTATTATCATCGCGGTTGCTGTGATCGCATCCGCTGCGCTACGAGGCCTGTTCGGTTATTTGCAGCAGTTCCTCGCGGAGTGGATCGCGCAGCGCATCGCCTACGACATCCGAAACGCAATCTACAACCACCTACAGAAGCTGAGCTTCGCCTACCACGACAAAGCGCAGACCGGTCAGATCATGTCTCGCGCGACGCAAGACGTGGAAGGCGTCCGGCTGTTCGTGTCGATGGGCGTGATC
>JBKKBW010000171.1:0-2412 GCA_046713635.1 Dehalococcoidia bacterium | reverse complement strand
CAGATCCGCATCGCGGCAGGCGAGCCGCTTACGTACACGCAAGCAGACATCGCGCCAAAGGGTCACGCGATCGAGTGCCGGATCTCCGCGGAGGATCCGTACAACAACTTTCTGCCCTCATTAGGGCGCATCGACTGGGTAGAGGAGCCGTCCGGGCCCGGCGTCCGCGTCGATAGTTCGCTCTACAGCGGCGTCGAGATCCCCTACCACTACGACCCAATGCTGGCGAAGGTGATCTGCTGGGGCCAGACGCGCGACATGGCGATCGAGCGGATGCTGCGCGCGCTGCGCGAGTACGTCATCGTTGGCATCCAGAGCAACATTCCGTTCCACCTGCAATTGCTGAATGACGAGCGCTTTCGCCAGGCCGAGTTCGACACGGGCTTCCTGGAGCGCGAGTTCACGATGGACGCCCCAGACGGCCACCCGGACGAACGCGCGGCACTCCTCATGGCTGCTGTCCTGACGCATCAACGTCGCCGTCGCCCCCTCGCGATCGGGCCGGGCGCTAGTGGCAGCGGTAGCGGTTGGCGCTCAGCCGGCCGTGAGCGAGCACTCGGAGGCGGCATCCAGGCGCAGCGTCGCGGCTGGCGGGGCTAGGCGTTGGCCACCTACAAGCTTCGCCTTAACGATAAGGAGCACGAGCTCGAAGTCGAGGAGCACGACGGGCACTTCCGCGTACGCCTCGACGACGAGTGGTATCCGCTCGACTTGGTGCGTGTGGGCGATAGCGCCCGCTACTCGCTCCTGCTGAACAATAGGCCACACGACATCTTCGCTGTCGAGAGCCCGCAGGGCTACCACATCGTCATCGGCTCGCGCATGTTCGCGATCAGCTCGCCCAACCCGAAGCGCGGACGCTCCGCTGGCGGGCCGGAGGACATCGATGCTGCCGACGGCGAGTGGGTGCTCACGTCGCCAATGGCGGGCATCATCCAGGACGTGCGCGTCCAGCCCGGCGACGAGGTCGAGACGGGACAAGTCGTGCTCGTCATCGAAGCGATGAAGATGCAAAACGACCTGCACGCTCGCCGGGCCGGCACAGTTAAAGCGGTCTACGTCACGAAGGGGCAGCGCGTCGATCAGGGCGCCCCCCTCCTCGTGCTACTGTGACCGTTCAGATACGGGCAGTCCACGCCCGAAGCAGGGATTTGTGACGTTGACCGGTCGCCGAATACTCCGATATAGTTAGGCGCTTAAGAATGCCGATACTGCTACCTGCCAAGAGGGTGCACGCATAGCTCGAGAGCTACGGCGAAACGAGCGCATTCGCGCCCGCGAAGTCCTCCTCATTGGGGCCGAAGGAGAGCGGCTGGGGGTCATACCGACCCACCAGGCGCTTGAGATGGCGCGTGAGGCCGACCTCGACTTGGTGGAAGTATCGCCAAATGCCGTTCCGCCCGTCTGTCGTATTCTGGATTATGGTAAGTTCCTGTACGACCAGGCGAAGAAGGAACGGAGCGCTGGCCAGCACAAGCATCCAGAGCTGCACGAGGTGCGCTTCAAGGTGAAGATTGGCGAACACGACCTGGATATGAAGGTCAAACGGACGGAGAAGTTCCTCAAGGCTGGCGGAAAGGTGAAGCTCTCTGTCATGTTTAGAGGGCGGGAAATCGTCCATCCGGAGATCGGGATGAAGCTCCTCCAACGGGCGCGCGACAACCTCCAAGAAATCGCGGTCGTAGAGAAGCCGCCGACGATGGAAGGCCGGTTCATGAACATGATTCTGGGTCCGCAGGCAGTGAACAAGCCTCCGGCGCCCAGCAAGCCAAAGGCGGCACGCCAACCAGCGGAAGCAAAGAAGGCAGCCGCGCCGGCGAAGGCAAGTCCAGCGCCGGAGACCGCATCCGCTATCGCGGAAGAAGCGCCGGTCGCAGCGCCTGCGGAAGTCGCGACAACAGAGGGATAGCATGCCAAAGCAGAAGACCCACAAAGGCGCAAAGGCGCGCCTCGGTATTAGCGGCACCGGCAAGATAATGCGCCGCAAGGTTGGCGTCAACAACTTCCGGCGCAAGAAATCGCGCGCCGCGAAGGGTCAGATCGACGAAATGATGGAAGTTCACCCAAGCGTTGCCAAGCGGCTCAAGAAGCTGCTGCCTTACGGAGTCAAATAGTCATGAGCCGGATCAAACGCGGCGTCACCGCGCGCAAGCGACACCAGAAGATCATCAAGATGGCGAAGGGCCACAAGGGCCAGCGTCATCGACTGTTCCGCCGCGCCAACGAATCGGTCCTGCACGCGCTGTCGTACGCGTACCGCGACCGCCGCGACCGCAAGGGCCAGTTCCGCCGCCTCTGGATAATGCGCATCAACGCCGCCGCCCGCCTGAACGGCCTCACCTACGGCAAGCTGATCGACGGACTGAACAAGGCCTCGATAGCCATCGACCGCAAGGTGCTCGCCGACATCGC
>JBKKBW010000170.1:0-2075 GCA_046713635.1 Dehalococcoidia bacterium | reverse complement strand
AAGCGGATCAACATCAGTGGCTCCATCCGCGAGGATGTCGAGCTGGAGAAGAGCAATATCCTGCTGCTGGGCCCGACGGGCTGCGGAAAGCCGCACCTGGCGCGAACGCTGGCCAAGATCCTCGATGTGCCGTTCACAATTGCCGATGCGACGGCACTCACCGAGGCCGGCTACGTGGGCGAAGACGTGGAGAACATCCTGCTCCACCTGATCCAGTCAGCGGACTTCGATGTGCAGCGCGCCGAGCGCGGCATCGTTTATATCGACGAGATCGACAAAATCGCGCGGAAGAGCGACAACCCGTCGATCACCCGCGATGTCTCCGGCGAAGGTGTGCAGCAGGCGCTCCTCAAGATCATCGAGGGCACCGTGGCCAACGTCCCGCCGCAGGGTGGCCGCAAACACCCGCACCAGGATTTCATTCAGATCAACACGGCTAACATCTTGTTCGTCTGCGGGGGCGCGTTCGAGGGGCTGGACAAGCTTGTCGAACGGCGGCTCGCGCACGACCGCAGCTCGCTCGGCTTCAAGGCAGATTACGTCTCGAAGAAGGGGCAGGACCGCACCGATGAGCTACTCAAGCACGTCACCCACGACGACCTGCTCCAGTACGGACTCATACCGGAGTTCGTCGGCCGGCTCCCGCTCGCCGTCAGTTTGGAGATGCTGGGCAAGGAGGAGCTGCGCCGCATCCTAACTGAGCCGAAGAACGCGCTGCTGAAGCAGTTCCAGAGCTTCTTCATGATGGATGGCGTGGAGCTGGTCTTCGCCGACGACGCGCTGGACGCCTGCGCGGAGCGCGCGATCAAGCACAAGACCGGAGCGCGCGGCCTCCGCACGGTGCTGGAGGACACGTTGCTTGATGTGATGTACGAGATCCCCTCGCGCTCCGATGTCAAGAAGTGCGTGGTCAACGGCGACACGATCCGGGAGCACGTCCGGCCGCTGCTGCTCAAGCGAAACGGCCAGCTGGTCCCCGACATCGAGCCGGAAGGCTTGGAAGAAGTTGCCGAAGACGAAGTCGAGGACCAGCCAGCCGCATCCGCCTAAACGCACCCTTTTAGACGAATAGAAAGAGCCGGGCTAGCTAGCCCGGCTCTCTGCTCGTTTGTTTGGTGCTACGCCTTTGGGTTGACCGGCAACTGCGCCGGCCACGGGTTGCTGCACGTGCTGCTGAAGCGTCCATAGACGAACTGCAGGTCGTTGATATCGATGTCGTCATCGCCGTTCACCCCATGGCCTGACGGCTCCAGGTCCGCTCTGCTGTTGAAGAGTAACGTGCCCTTCGTTGCTCCCCAGCGGAACCCGATCGACTGCGTGTCGAAGACGTCCACGTCGCAGTCCGCATCGATGTCACCTTCGAGGAAGCGGATGGTCACGTCCGCGTCTGCACATGCGTCCAGCGCGATTGGGTGGCCCTGAAGGTCCGCGAGCTCGCAACCCTGGTCGAGCAGCTGCACTGCGTTACCGTTGTCCTGATTCGGCCGGAGCTGCGAGTACAGCTCAGGTTGCGGCCTAATAAGCAGCGTTGCAAGGTGGCGCCCCGCCGGCGTCTGGGTGTCCGGGAAGGTGTCCTTGCCCAGGGTCACGCAGCCAATGCGCGCGATGCCTTCAAGCGTCGGCGCGGTTACCGAGTCCTGAACCGTGCAGATCATGGTGCCTGCCGCTGTGCCCGGAACGATCTGGACGCAGATCTTGGTCCAGTCGTAGCGTACCTCGAACTCAAACGCTCCGAGCTGCTGCAGCTCCGTTGGGTCCTTCGGATCGGGCGCGTCGGGGATCGGCACATTGAGCTGCACCGCGATCTGCGCAACGTCTGTGCTTTGCAGGCAAGTCTGCGGCGGTATCTTCGCGCCCTGGCTGGTCAGGAACAGGTTGCTCAGCGCGGGCGACTTCTGAATCGAAGGATCACCGCCCGGCGTAGGAGTGGGGCCGTTCGGCGTCACCGTTGCCGTGCTCGTGCGCGTCGGAGTGGCGCTGGCCGTCGGCGTGTCGGTGCCGCCTTCCGGCGTAACCGTGACATCGAGTGGCGTTGGGCTATTGGTCACTGTCGGCGTGTTGGTCGGCGTATTCGT
>JBKKBW010000169.1:0-7410 GCA_046713635.1 Dehalococcoidia bacterium | reverse complement strand
ATCTGCCATATCTGGATGTCGCTACCGCTCGTCGCCTGGCGGCGGGAATATCAAATGCGCGCTTGGTGTTGCTAGAGGGACGGTCGCCAGTGACTACGGATGTCGTTGGGCCGCTGGGCGACGCCATTGACGAGTTCTTTGGCGTGGAACCGTCGCCGTCTCCGACAGAGCTGGAGGAGGTCGCGCACACTGCGCCCTCCGGCACAGCCATCATCCTCTTCGCGGACATCGCAGACTCTACCGCGCTCACCGAGCGCCTCGGTGACGCCGCGTTTCGCGAGAAGGCGCGCGAGCTGGACGAGGCGCTGCGCGGCGCGATCACATCGAACGGCGGGACGGCTATCGATGGCAAGCTGCTGGGCGATGGTGTGCTGGCTACGTTCGGCGCAGCGCGCGAGGCGATCGCCTGCGCCCAGGAACTGCACCGGCTTTCCGGTGCGCAAAGTTCCCCTCCCCCTGCGGGGGAGGGGCTAGGGGAGGGGTCTGCCCTTCTCCTACACGTCGGCATCCACGCAGGCGATGTGATTCGCGAAGCGAACAACGTCTACGGCGGCGCAGTGAACATCGCCGCGCGTGTGGCGAGCGAAGCCGCCGCCGGCGAGACGCTCGTCTCGGCCACGGTACGCGATCTGGCGCGTACCTCGGCCGGCGTGTCGTTCGAGGACCGAGGCGAACGCGAGCTGATGGGCGTCGGCGAGCCGGTGCGCGTCTTCGCAGTGCGGAGCACGGGCTGATGGAGCCGCGCATCCAGTACGCGAAGACGAGCGATGGCGTAGATATCGCCTTCGCCACTGCGGGTGATGGCCCGCCGCTGCTGGTGGTGTCGACTCCCCCGTTGGGCCACGTGCAGGCGGTATGGGAAACGCTCGCCCATTTGCTTCAGCCGCTCGCAGAGCGCTTCCATCTGGTCTGGTACGACTCTCGAGGGACTGGACTCTCCGACCGTGCGGCAATCGATTTCTCGATGGACGCGATGGTCCGCGATCTCGAGGCAGCGGTTGAGGGTGCGGGACTGACGAGCTTCGCAATGGTCGCCTTTTCCGACGCGGTCCTAATCGCGGTAACCTACGCGGCAATCAATCCGGAGAAGATTTCATCCCTGGTCCTTGCCGATGGCCGGATGAAGTACTCGGACTACCATCAGAACCCTGCTTCCATCGTGGCCGATGAGGCGCTGCGCAGCGGCGATTGGACGGTGTATACGGAAACCCTCGCGCGGGTGTTGATGGGATTCGAAAACCTGGAATTTGCCGCCAAGTTTGCCGTCTATATCCGGGAATGTGTCGAACCGGAAGCCTTCCGTGCCGCAGTTTCGAGCCAGGGCAATGGGGATTGGGATGTCTCGACTCTTCTGCCGCGGCTGACCGCCCACACGCTCGTCGTCCACAACCGCAACAACCGCTTCCTGCCAGTGCAAGTTGGGCAGCGTCTGGCCGCCCGTATCCCGAACGCACGATTCCAGGTGGTAGACGACATGGACTACGAGAAAATGCCAGGCCTCATAACGGGGTTCTTGCGTCCCTCAGATGAGATCGCGCAACACCGGTCCGAAAGCGTTCCGCAGGGCACCGCCATCATCCTCTTCGCCGACATCGCTGACTCCACCGCGCTAACTGAGCGTCTCGGTGACGCGGCGTTTCGGGAGAAGGCGCGTGAGCTGGACGAAGCGCTGCGCCGCGCTATCGCCTCGAACGGGGGCACAGCTATCGATGGCAAGCTGCTCGGCGACGGTGTGCTGGCCACGTTTGGCGCGGCGCGCGAGGCGATCGCGTGCGCAGCCAGCTGCCATGGGGCGGCTGGCGCCTCCGGCCTCGCGTTGCATGTCGGCATCCACGCCGGCGACGTCATCCGCGAATCGAACAATGTTTATGGCGGCGCCGTGAACATCGCCTCGCGGATCGCGGACGAATCGCCGGCGGGCGAGACGTTAGTGTCGGCCACGGTGCGGGATCTGGCGCGCACCTCGGCCGGCGTCTCGTTCGAAGACCGCGGCGAACGCGAGCTGAAGGGCGTCGGCGAGCCGGTGCACGTGTTCGCGGTGCGGGAGTCGGAATGATGGAGCCGCGGATCCAGTATGCGAAGACCAGCGATGGCGTGAGCATCGCGTACTACGCGATTGGCGAGGGTGAGCCGGTTCTCGTTTCGCCTCCGCTTGGGCCAAGCCATCTGGCGCTGGAACGCCGGTTTGAACCACTCGATACATGGTACCGGCACATCAGCGCGCACCGTACGCTGATCCGCTGGGATCCACGCGGTCTCGGTATGTCCGATCGCAAGGTAGAGGACATCTCTGATGAGGCGCATGACCGGGATATCGAGGCCGTGCTTGCCGGGTTGGGTCTCGAGCGTGTGGACGTTGCGGCTTCGGGGTCGTGGGCCCCGTTTGCGTTGAGTTACGCTGCACACCACCCAAAGGCGGTTCGCAACCTTGTCGTGATCAATACGCTGCTGCGCTGGATCGACCAGTTCCCTGGCCGCCCAGGAAAGGCGGTCCTCTCGCTCGCTGAGCAGGACTGGGGGTTGTTTACCGAGACCGCAGCCCACAGTCGATTCGGGTGGTCTCGAGGCCGGGCGCACGAGTTTGCGCAGTTCATACGCGAGAGCCAGCTACAGGAAGACTTCTTGCGCTTGCTGCCCTGGTATGAGACCTGGGATGTTTCGCCCAACTTGCCGAGTATCCGCGCGGAGACCTTAGTGATCTACGACGGCGCTGTCGAGTTCTGGGGCAAGCGATGGGCAAAGGCGGCTCGCGAAATCGCTTCAAGTGTCCCCAAGGCAAGCGTGTTGGAAGTGCGAGTTGGACGTGAAGATTGGATGGTGAGTCGAGATACCCAGCGTGCCATTGATGAATTCCTAGGGATCATGCCTGACGCCGAGATCCGGCAAGACGAGAGGGTGCCTTCCGGTACAGCCATCATCCTCTTCGCCGACATTGCGGACTCCACGGCGCTGACAGAGCGGCTCGGCGACGCTGCATTCCGCGAGAAGGCACGCGAGCTGGACGAAGCGCTCCGCCGCGCGATCACGTCGAACGGCGGCACAGCCATCGATGGCAAGCTGCTCGGCGATGGTGTGCTAGCTACCTTTGGCGCGGCGCGCGAAGCGATCGCCTGCGCCCAGGAGATCCACCGACTCGCCGCCGGGGCGGGGGATGGGGGCCTCGACCCTCAACCCTCGACCCTCGACCCTTTGTCGTTACACGTCGGCATCCATGCCGGAGATGTGATCCGCCAAGCCGACAACGTCTACGGTGGAGCCGTTAACATCGCCGCGCGCGTGGCGAACGAAGCGGCCGCGGGCGAGACGCTGGTGTCGGCCACGGTGCGCGAGCTCGCGCGCACGTCGGCGGGCGTTTCGTTCGAAGACCGAGGCGAGCGCGAGCTGAAGGGCGTATCCGAACCGGTGCGCGTGTTTGCTGTGGTCAGGGACCGTGGCTCAGTTTCTCCTCCATAACGGCCTAAGGACTAGGCGGTGAGCCCGGACATACAACGCATCTTTGCGGCGCAGGAGCTACGAGCCTTCGTGTACGGATTCGCGTCGGTACTGTTGGGCGCGTCTCTGGCGGCGCGGGGCTGGTCTGACTTCGAGGTCGGGTTGCTCTTGACGTGTGTCGTGGCTGGCACAGCCCTCATGTCGGTCGCCGCCGGAACGTTCGCCGATCGAGTTGGGCGGCGGCGTTGGTATGCGGGACTGTTCGTTGGCCTGGCGGGCAGCGGCCTAGCGTTCGGGCTGAGTGGAGACCTGTGGGTGCTTGCGCTAGTGGCGCTGACGGGGACGTTGGCGACCGAGGTTGTGGAATCAGGGCCGTTCACATCGCTCGAGCAGGCGATGTTGCCGAGCGGTCTGGACGCGCGAGAGACAACGCGCGTCTTCGGAAGGTACAACGCTGTCGCCGCGCTTGTCGGATCGACCGGGGCGCTTGCGGCTGGTGGCCCGGCGCTGCTGCGAGACGCTTGGGGCGGTCTGCCCGCGGATCAGCGCTTCTTCCTCGTCCTCGTACCCGTGGGCATCGTAGGGGCGTTGCTAGCGCTGTCGCTCTCCGAGCGTGTCGAGCCGGACCTACGAGGCGCGCGCAGGGCGCCGCTAACGAAGAGCCGCGGCACAGTGGCCCGGCTTTCGGCGCTGTTTGCAGTCGACGCGTTCGCGGGCGGCTTCATCGTCCAGAGTTTTATCGCGTACTGGTTCCGGGCGAAGTTTGACCTTTCGTTAGAAATGTTAGGGTTGATCTTCTTTGGAGTGGGCCTGTTACAGACAGCGTCGTTTCTTGCGGCGACGCGCCTCGCCCAGCGGTTCGGCCTGCTCAATACGATGGTGTTCACGCACCTGCCATCGAACGTTCTCCTCATGTGCGTGCCGCTGGCGCCGACGCTGCCGCTCGCGATCGCGTTGTTGCTTGGCCGGCAAGCGTTGAGCCAGATGGACGTTCCGACCCGCCAGGCGTACATCGCGCTGCTGGTGCCGCCGGAGGAGCGGACCGCCGCTGCGGCGTACACGAACACTGCTCGATACGCGGTGCGTCCGTTCGGGGCGCTGCTGGCCGGGGCAGGGCAACAGCTCGCGTTCGGGATGCCGTTTTTCCTGGGAGGCGGGATCAAAGCCGCGTACGATGTTCTTCTCTGGCTTCAATTTCGGGACATCCCACTAACGACGCCGGATGCGCCGTTCAAGGAGAGCGAGGTGCAGCCATGAAATGGGTGACAAGAGCCCGGCCGAAGGCCTAGCGCGTATAGGGCGTGTTCGCGCAGAATGACAGGGCGTAAGGGCTCGTTCAGGGCGACCAGGTGGTCGCCCCCGCGATTCTGAGGAGGAACCATGAGCGCACGCAAGAAGGTGACGATCGTCGGGGCGGGGATGACCGGCGGGCCGATGGCGCAGCGGCTCCTAGAGAAGGACTACTGCGACGTGGTTATGTGGGACAATCCTCAATTTGTCGAGACCATGCATCACGGGAAGGCGCTCGATTCTGCGCAGTCGGCGGCGTGGCAAAGATTCGATAGTCAGCAGACCGCGACCGACACGTGGGAGCCAACCGCCGGGTCGGAGGTGGTCGTTTTTACAGCAGGGGCCCCACGCAAGCCCGGCATGACTCGCGAAGACCTGCTCAACATCAATGCTGCGCTCTTGCGCGAGCACGTCTCGAGTGCGGTCAAGCACTCGCCGGGCGCGGTGCTGATCGTGTTTGCCAACCCGATGGACGCGATGGTGCACGTGGCGCTGAAGGCGTCCGGCTTTCCGCGCGAACGGGTGATCGGGCAGGGCGGCATGCTGGACAGCGCGCGTTACCGCACGTTCGTCTCGCGAGAAGTCGGTGCGTCCATCAAGGACGTAGCGGGCTTCGTGCTCGGCGGCCACACCGATACGACGATGGTGCCGATCGTGAGCACGACGACTGTCGGCGGTATTCCGCTTACGTCGCTGCTGCCGAAAGACAAGATCGATGCGCTGGTGGAGCGCACGATGAAGGGTGGGGCGGAGGTCCTCGGTCTGCTGAAGATCGGCAGCGCGTACCAGGCACCGGCGGCGGCGACGATCGAGATGGTAGAGGCGATCGTGCTGGACCAGCGCCGGATGCTGCCGTGCTCGATCCTGATGAAGGGCGAGTATGGCATCCAAGACATCGTGTGCGGAACGATCGTGAAGCTCGGCACGGGCGGCGTGCAGCAGGCGTACGAGGCGCCGGTGTCCGCGGATGAGCTGTCGAAGATCAAGGCGGCGGCGGAAGCGACGAAGGAGCTGATCGGGCTGCTAACGTAGGGATAACCCGCGGCTTGCCACCGGCATTGCGGGCATGATAGGAGTAGCCCAGCATGGCTAAGGACTATCTTGCCATTGAGCCCATTAGGGCACCGATTCGGCCTGTCAAACAAGCCGCCAAGCGCCATTACGGTAGCCATCCGTATTTCACAAAACGCGCCTGGAACGTCGTGCAGGAGTACATCCGCACCTTTACGGGTGAAGGGGACATTGTTCTAGACCCGTTCGGGGGGCTGGAGTAACGGCTATTGAGGCGCTCGTTCTTCGGCGAAAGGCCATTCATGTTGACATTGCGCCGTTCGCTAACTTCATGACTCGGCAAATTGCGGTCTCCCCGGTCGACATTGATGACTTCTCGGAGGCCTACCAGCAAGTTACTAGCGAATGCAGTCACGACATCCTAAAGCTCTATCAGTTGGAAGAAGCGCAAATCGACAAGATGGCAGTTCCGTACTGGTACCCCGAGGGAGTCCCGCTTCCTTCCAACTCGGACGTGCCGACTGTTGACGCTTGTTTTCACCGCCGGTCGCTGATTGCGTTGAGCTTGCTGCTACACGCGGTAGAGAACATTCCAAACTCTACGTCGCGGGACTTGATGAAACTTGTCTTTTCGGCCACGTTGGTCAAGACGAACTTAACATTCAGTTCCACCACCGGCCGACTGGAGAGCCGAGGAGATAGCTCGATCTTTCGTGTGTATCGCTATTGGGTTCCACCGGAGACCATTGAGCTCAATGTCTGGGAGCAGTTTGCGATGCGGTATCGCGGAATCTTGGCGGCGAAGAAGGAGACGAACCAATTCATCGGCGATTGGTATCAGGCAGGAGAAACCCTCCAGATTGCCTTAGGATCGGCCACTGAGCTTGATCGCTTCGTGGAGCCGGAATCGGCGGATTACATCTTCACAGATCCTCCATATGGTGCCCACATCGCGTACCTCGATCTGCTGACTATGTGGCACGCCTGGTTGAAGATGGACGTCCCTCAAAGAAGCAGAGAGCTGGAAGCTATTGAGGGTGGCGAGCTGCGTAAGACTAAGGAAGAGTACGCAAGCCTGCTTGAGCAATCCATCGATCAGATGTTTCGAGCGCTCAAGCCAGATCGGTGGCTGAGCATCGTCTTCTCGCATAAGGACCCTGCATATTGGGACACGATTGTCAGTGGAGCTCAGAAGTCTGGCTTCGAGTACGTGAACACTGCGGTTCAAAAGGCGTACCAAGCTTCGCTCCACAAGCGAAAGAATCCACTGACGGTTCTAAGTGGCGAGTTGATTCTTAACTTTCGCAAGGTGAAGAATCCGAAGTCCATCGCGATTATCTCTCTTGGCAGCGATGTGGTTCAACTGATAAAGAACGTGGCAGAACTCGAGATCGTAAGAAGCCACGGAGCTTCAACAGAAGCTATCTACAGCGCTCTCATTCCAGTTCTGCTCGAGAACGGTCTGTTAGGCGAGGTCCGGAAGAAGGTTCGGTGATATTTCACCACTGCTTCAGCAAGAATTCAGTTTCGATGAGAACGACGGCCAGTGGCATATTCGGCCCACAACCAGACTCGGGTCATTCGTTCCCGTTCAGGAGCGGATCGCGTTCTATGTGCTGGACTACCTGACACGTGCCCGGCGCCTTGGGAAGCGCGCCACGTTTGATGACATTGTTC
>JBKKBW010000168.1:0-2453 GCA_046713635.1 Dehalococcoidia bacterium | reverse complement strand
TGATGTCGAGCGCGTCGATCTTCACCTCTTGCAGCACGACCGCCCGGTTGAAAGCGTCGCCATCAGCCGAGGCTGAAAATTCTAGCGCGCCCGCCGCCGGCGGCGCCGTTTCCTGCTCCAGGCGCTGGAGCGTCCAGGCGCCACCCTTCTCGACCTTCGTCGGGACGCCCGGCAGCGGTATCAGCGACCCGAACTCGCCGCCTCCTCCCTGGAACTCGAACGACGTCACGTAGTGCTCGACGCCGTTGTCGTACGCCGCCAGCGTCGTCGTGCGCCCGAGGTTCACCGCGCCGTTCGGGCCGATCAGCCCCGCGCACGCCTCCACCGCCTTCGGCCCACCAACGAACGCCACCGTCAGCAACCCGACCGCACCGATTGTCGTAAGGAACCGTCGCATGGAAGAGTCCTCCTTCACACCAGGTCTACGGAAGTAAGACGCCAGGGAGGGGCGGGTTGTTCCCCGCTGACCATTCTTGGATGGTAGTAGCCATAGCCAGCTTCAAGCGCCCCTGTTATACTGGCAGCCACCCCTGCGTCCTTCCGTGGAAGGCCTTCCGTGGAGGATCGAAAAGGAGCCCGGCGATGTCTGAACGCATGGCCTACTTCCAAGGCCGCTTCATGCCCCTGGCGGACGCCAAGATCGGCATCATGACGCACGCCTTCCTGTACGGGACGGCGTGCTTCGAAGGGGTACGCGGCAACTGGAACGCCGACGATGAGACGCTCTATCTCTTCCGGGTCAAGGAGCACTACCAGCGCCTGCGCCGAAGCTGCTCCATCCTGCGCATCGGACTGGCCCTGAGCGACGACGAACTGTGCGACATGACGGCCGAGCTGGTCGCTACGGCCGGCTTCACCGAGGACGTCTACATCCGCCCAATCGCGTACAAGAGCGAGGAGGCCATCGGCCCGCGCATGCACGACGTCGCTGACGACTTCCTCTGCTTCGTCATTCCGTTCGGCGCCTATCTGGACGACTCCGGCATCCGCTGCATGACCTCCACCTGGCGCCGCGTGGATGACCTGGGGATTCCGGCGCGCGCCAAGGTGAACGGCCTCTATATCAACTCCGCGCTCGCCAAGACGGAAGCGCAGCTCAACGGCTTCGACGAAGCGATCATGCTGGACGACCGCGGCCACATCTCGGAGGGCAGCGGCGAGAACATCTTCATCATCCGCGATGGCACGCTGATCACGCCGCCGCCTTCGGACAACATCCTGGAGGGCATCACGCGCGACAGCGTCATCACGCTCGCGCGCGAGGAGTTCGGCATCCCGACAATCGAGCGATCCATCGACCGCAGCGAGGTCTATGTCGCAGACGAGTGTTTCATGACCGGCACCGCCGCGCATCTCACGGCGGTGATCGACGTAGACAGGCGTCCAATCGGCACCGGCCTGCCGGGCGAGATAACGAAGCGCCTGCACGAGCGCTACCACGATGCGCTCCACGGCCGCGAGGAGAAGTATGCGAAGTGGCTGATCCCGGTGAAGCCGCAGGTCGCCGGCAAGCAAGGAGTAAAAGCCTAGCATGTTTTCTGACCTGCAACCCCCGCGCGCAATGGGCGCACTGGTCGGCAGCGGCATCACGGCCTGGTGTTCGATGATGGTGCTGGTTCTGCTCTGGCGCGGGTGGGCGCTCGACATCGGGCTGGGCGCGTTCTTCGCGTATCTTGCCGCGACCCTGTTCTTCGGGCTGGGCCTACTGTTCGTCTACTGGACCTATTGCTGCCTGACGCTGCGATACCACATGGACCGGAACGGCCTGACAATCCGCTGGGGCGACATCCGCCAGTTGATTCCAATCGACCGCATCGAGGCGATCATCCCGGGCCGCGACCAGCCCGCGCCGAAGATCGCCGGCGTAAGCTGGCTCGGCCACCACGTTGGCCACGCGAAGGTCGGCGCACTCGGCGACGTCATGTTCTACGCCACACATCAGTCGCACGAAGAGCTGCTCTACGTTGTCACGGAGGGCGGTACGTACGGCATCACGGTCAAGGACGAAGCGCGTTTCTCTGAGGACCTACATGGCCACCAGCGGATGGGACAGACCGTCTCCCTGCCCCAGGTCACCGAACGCCACTGGGTCGCTGCGATGCCCTTCTGGCACGACGTCACCGCGCAACTGCTTGCGCTAGGCGCGGCCGCTGCGTGCGCGGTCACGCTGGGCTACGTGTTCGCCAACTACGGCGGCCTGGCTGACAGCATTCCATTCGCGTATCCATCGTTCGGCGGCATCACGCGCATCGACGACAAGAGCGAGCTGCTCATGATCCCGATCACGGGGCTGGGCTTGCTCGCTGTGAATCTGGTGCTCGGCATGTTCGCGCACTCGTGGGAACGCGCGATCGGCTACCTGCTGTTCGCGACAGCGATCGGGCTGCAGATCATCTTGCTAGCCGCGGCGATCATCACGCTACAGCAGTAGGTTGGCATGTCAGGCTAAAGCC
>JBKKBW010000167.1:0-3288 GCA_046713635.1 Dehalococcoidia bacterium | reverse complement strand
ATGATGGCTCGATCCTCCAGCGCGCGCACGTTCGGGTTCAGCGTGCGCCACTCGTTGGCAATTAGAATCACGTGGCTTGTCGTCGAGAACGAAACGGGAATATCGGCGTTGTTAAGCGTCAGATTTGTGAGCCACGTGATCCGCTTAACCGGTTCGGAATTGCATAACGGCTTCAAGAGTCGCACGCAGTCGCCATCGGCGTACAGCCGGTCCAAGTCGTCCAGCACAACCGGATGGTCGCGATACTCCCACAGCGAGAGATACAAGCCAAACGGTTTCACGTGACCTTCGAGGTAAAGGACGTTCACCTCGGCTTCATTCGACGGACGCGGTGGCGTTGGCGATGGGCGAAGCGCGCGCTTGACGCACTCGCTCTTGCCGGTTCCGTGGCGTCCCAGAAGCAGTACGAGGCCGAGCTCGCCGGCGGCAAACTTGGCCAGGTAGAGGTCAAGTTGCGAATACGTCGACAGTCTGATGATCTCTCGTGGGCGGTCCGCCGTTTTCGTTCGTTTCCGCATGATGTTGCTCGGAGGGCAGGGTGCCCAAGGCGTGAGACTTTGAGACCGTTCTGCGTAAGCGCTGTAAGCGTACGGCGAAGCACATCTTCAATTTGAATCCGTGCCGGCGCATTATGCTTTCATGACGACGAAGTCAGGTGTGCGGCGTGGTGCGCGAGACAGCAAGAAAGAAGCGTTCTGGCGGCAAGTGTTTGAGGGGCGGGCGGGAAGCGGGCTGTCCGTTCGGGCTTGGTGCCGCCGACATCGCGTGCGGGAGACATCGTTTTATTGGTGGCGGCGGGCCTTGGCCCGGCGTGACGCCGAAGCACGGAGGCCGGTGTCCCCGCGAGGCGGGGAAGCGCGGCTGGTGCCGGTGCGGGTGGCGGCGCAGGACCTGATTCTCCTGAAGGAGCCATCCTGCTGCCTGGAGATTGTTTTGCCCGGCGCGCGGTCCATTCGCGTCCTGGGTCCCGTGAATCGGCAGACCCTCGCGGACGTGCTGGAAGTGTTGGGCTCGACGAAGGAGATGGCGCCGGAGACGGTGGCATGTTGAAGCTGCCCACGCTGGGTGACCTGGATGCGGGGCTCGGCGTTCATGTCTACCTGTGCACGTCACCGACGGACATGCGCAAAGGCTTCGACACCTTGGCGGCGTTGGTCCGCGAGTCGTTGGGGTATGATCCTCTCTCCGGCCATCTGTTCCTCTTCGCCGGGCGTGGCAAGGACCGCCTCAAGATCCTCTACTGGGATTCCGACGGTTATGCCATTTGGTACAAGCGCTTGGAAGAAGGCACGTTCCGTCTGCCGACGCCGAAGAAAGCCGGAGCCAGCGTCGAACTGAAGGCCAGCGAGCTGGCCATGCTCCTGGCGGGCATCGATCTGACAAGCATCAAGCGCCGGAAGCGCTTCGCGCGAACGGCGTGAAAAAATAATTCGATGTTCGTCGTGTCTCTGTCAAACCGGCGCGCTGCTTGTGCGTATAAGTTGGCATGACCATGGACGGTCAGATCATGCCGGAGATGGAACTCGCGAAGCTTCGACAAGAAGTCGAACTCCTTCGCACCGAGCGTCAGCAATTCCTCGAACAACTGCAACAGAAAAGTCGCGAGATCGACGGTCTGCAGCATCAACTGCAATACCTGTTGCGTCGCCTCTTTGGTCGTTCGGCGGAGAAGATTGACCCGAAGCAGATGCAACTGTTCGAAACCCTGCTGAACCAGTTGGCCCCGCCGGCGCCGACGCCGACGCCGGAACCGGCCGTCGAGCCTGTACCGCCATCACCCCTCCCGGCCACCCACGGTCATGGTCGCCGGCGGCTGCCATCGAATCTGCCGCGGCAAAAAATCATTCACGATCTGCCGGAAGACCAGAAGCCCTGCCCGTGCTGCGGCAAAGTGCGGCACGTGATTGGCCAGGAGGTCAGCGAGCAGCTCGACTATGTTCCGGCCAAACTCACCGTCATCGAGCACGTGCGGCTCAAGTACGCCTGCCGGGCCTGCGAAGAGAAGGCCGCGGAAGGCGGTCCGCAGATCGTCACCGCGGAAAAGCCCTTGTCACCCATCGAGAAGGGTCTGGCTGCTCCGGGGCTGCTGGCCTACGTGATGGTGAGCAAGTACAGCGATCATCTTCCGCTGTACCGGCTGGAGCACATCCTGGCGCGGCACGGGATTCAGATCTCGCGCTCCACGATGTGCGGCTGGGCGGCGCAGTGTGCGGCGCTGCTGCGACCGCTGTATGACCGAATGATTCAAGAAGTGCTGCAGTCGAAAGTAATCCACACGGACGACACCCCGGTGAAGGTGCTGGATCCGGCTCTCGATCGGACGCGGACCGGACGGTTTTGGGTGTACGTGGGGGACAAGCCTCATCCGTATACCGTGTTCTCGTACACACCGAGTCGAAGTCGCGATGGTCCGCGGGAGTTCTTGAAGGGTTGGAGCGGATATTTGCAGGCCGATGCGTTCGGCGGATACGACGGTATTTATGCGGGAGAGGCGGGCGGTCGCGTGACGGAAGTCGCGTGCTGGGCCCATGCGCGCCGCAAGTTCTATGATGCGCGGAACTCGGACGCCGCCGCCAGCACCCATGCCCTGGCCCACATCCGGCTCCTGTACGACGTGGAGGATGAGGCCAAGCCGCTCTCCGCGCTGGACCGACATCGTCTGCGCCAAGAGAAGTCCGTGCCACGCCTGCAGCAGTTCAAGACCTGGCTGGAGTCGCAACAAGCCCAGCGCGGCGGAGCCGTGCTGCCCAAGAGCCCCATGGGCCAGGCGATTGTCTATGCGCTGAACCAATGGGACGCGCTGTGCGTGTACACCACCAACGGCGACCTGACCATCGACAACAACGCCAGTGAAAACGCCCTGCGCCGCGTGGCCTTGGGCCGTAAGAACTGGTTATTCTGCGGCTCCGACAACGGCGGCGTCACGGCCGCGGTCCTCTTCAGCCTCATCGCCACCTGCCAAAGGCATCACGTCGATCCGTTCGTCTATCTTCGTGACGTACTGACCCGCATCGCAGCCACGCCGGTTAACCAACTCGATTCGCTTCTGCCCGACCGCTGGGCCGCCGCAATGTGATCCAACCGACCGATCCCGCAAGCCCTCGCGCCTGGCGCGGCCGATCAGGACCTGCACTTCGCCGGACGCTTACGAAGATTCGTGGGAAAGGCACGTCCGGTCGTCGTCTCAGGTAATAGACGAGTATCACTGGAATGCTCGTGTAAGCGCCCCACACGAGCAGGTCGGCGATGATGTGAACCCAACCGTGCAGCGGTGACCAAGTCCCGCAG
>JBKKBW010000166.1:0-1717 GCA_046713635.1 Dehalococcoidia bacterium | reverse complement strand
GTCCTCGCCCACCTGACCGACTGCTGTCGTCTCCGGAACGACAGCCGATCGTCGATCGAGCGCGAATGTTACGGTGTCAGTCTCCTGAGCGATGCTGACGCTGGCGTAAGCGCCAAAGACGGGCACGCCGTAGATCGCCTGCTGAAATCGGACGTGGTGCGCGCCGCGAGACTCCCTCGTTTCGAGCAGTTCGAGAGACCCCACGGCACCACCAGCCACACCACCGTTCTGCGCCAGGTATGCGCGCGCGATCGCCTCCGCATCGATTGCCTGGGAGTGCGCAAGCGGACCCGCGGAGCACAACAACCCAAAGGCCGCGCCGCCCAGCAACAACACCATCACGAACCAACGCCTGCTCCCCATGACGGCCTCCTGCCACCGCGATGTGCGCGCAGCGTACGCGACAACGCACCCGCGCCGCAACGTAGCTCCCTTCTCGTCGGGGAATAGGGTTAGGGGGCGAGGGCGGCCCCCTACAGCTCGTCGATAAGCCCCGCCACGTACTGCAGCACCAGCGACGCGTCGATAGCGTTCACCCGCCCATCGCCGTTCACATCGCCGTCTCCACCGCATAGCAGCCGCGCGATAATCCCCGCGTCGAGCTGCAGGATCAACGACGCGTCCACCGACGTCACCCCGCCGTCGCAGTTCGCATCGCCCGGGTCGTCTTGCGGCGTCGGTGTTCGGGTGGGCGTCCTTGTCGGCGTACGAGTTGGCGTGTTCGTGAATGTGGGAGTGAACGTTCGGGTCGGAGTGTTGGTCGGGGGCGCAAGCGTTAGTGTTGGGGTCCTAGTGGGCGTCCTCGTGAATGTCGGCGTCGGGACAGCGGCGCCGCATCCGCCGGTATAGCTCACTGCTCCGATGTACGTGCCCCAGTCAGCATCCGTCGTGTCCTTGGCATACTCGCCGACAACCCAAATGCAGGAGGGATCGGAAGGATCGACCGCCGCACCGTAATAGTCACCCCAGCGAATGACACCATTTACGGGGTAACTACTAGTGTAGACAGAGCCGCCCCTTAATAGAACAATTTGCCGAAGTGTTCCTGCAGCATCACCGGCCATTCGTCCCGTAACGGCGGCAGTGATGAATGTTGACGAGTTGGAGTACGAGAAGACTACGTGGAGATTGTTGGCAGCGTCAAGCCGCATTGCGGGATAGTAGAAGTCGTAACCAGCACTCCCTTGAGTCATGTCCTGAACGACGCTCATGCTGTTCGTGTCAACCTCTATGAGATGCAGACAGGAGCGCATACCACCTTCACCAAAGTCGCAAGCAGTGTTTGCTGCGACCCATAGTCGACTGTCTTTCCAGATCGCTTCTAACGCGCGGCGATCGCCCGTGTCGACTAGGATGGGGCCGCCCTGCTGAACTGCAAACGGAGGATTCTTGTGATGCCCAATAGCTACGCAAGACGTATTGCGAGATGGGTTCTGAGAACCCGGCACGCCGGTGATTCGATCGACACAGAGCTGAGTTGCTGATGCCGAATCGAAGTGAGCGAGGTACTGATCGTTTCCCTCGCTCAGAGTGTGCGCCGGACGCGTCGTGCCCGAAAGGGGTCTGTCTGGCATGAGCGTGTAGTTCCAGGTTCGGCACTCGACCCAGTCGGCCTTATTTATGACCAGCGTTTGCTCCGTTACGAAGGTCTCGGTCAAGGCGCTGTAGAAGTTCACCGAAACGACGATCTTGTCGTTGGTTATTCCCAGGCCAGGGT
>JBKKBW010000165.1:0-1429 GCA_046713635.1 Dehalococcoidia bacterium | reverse complement strand
GAACGACGATGGTGCGGGCGCTCGCCGTCCAGGCTGTCTCGGCCCACCGGCTCCAATCAATGTCCGCAAAGAAATCTCGCATGGGAGGCTCCTTTCAACTGTCCGTCCGCGGATAGCGTAGCGGAGGCACGATGCTACGAACGAGAGGAGGCGGGCCGGGTGTTAGGGGACAGCCGCGAGAGGTGCGTTAATGAATGGTGCGCTCGGCGGGACTCGAACCCACGACCCCAGGCTCCGCAAGCCTGTGCTCTATCCAACTGAGCTACGAGCGCTCGTTTTGTCTGGTGCCGAAGGTGGGATTTGAACCCACACGCCCTTACGGACACTACGCCCTGAACGTAGCGCGTCTCCCGGTTCCGCCACTTCGGCACGTTGTTCTGGTGGGCGATGCAGGACTCGAACCTGCGACTTCTTCCGTGTGAAGGAAGCGCTCTAGCCACTGAGCTAATCGCCCGTGCGGCATCGTAAAGTCTAACCAAGCCCTATTCGGGCCGTCAAGAACGCCCTACCACCGCTCGTGGTGCACCAGCTCGGCCACCGGCGTCCGCGCGATGCCCCGGTGCATCGACTGCTTCGACTCCGGGTAGCCGAATGTGATCACCATCGCGACCACATGCTCCTCCGGTACGCCGAGCGTTTTCGCAGCGGCCTCGCGGTCGTGCATCGCGACCGGGCAGGACGTGATCCCCTCGTCCCACGCCGCCAGCATCATGTTCTGCGCCGTCCGCCCGGCGTCGAACGCGTTCCCGCCGGGTGCCAGCACGATGGCGATAGCCAGCGGTGCTGCCAGCATCGGCGTGGCGAAGTTTCCGCAGGCAGCCAGCTCCTCGCGGCGCTTCGCATCCCGCAGCACAACGAAGCGCCATGGCTGCGTGTTCTTCGAGCTTCCCGCCATGCGGCCAGCCTGCAGGATGCGCTCAAGCGTCTCGTCCGGTATCGACTTGTCTGTGTACGAGCGGCTGTCTCGCTTGCCGAGGATGCAGGATCTGGCGTCCATCCACGTTCTCCTTCTCGTCAGCTCGTTGTTGGGCGAATGCGATTGTAGCATCCGACCGCCGGTTGGGGGTATTCGCCCAAACGCGCTGGCTTACCCTTGACAAAGGTGACTTGTTAGTAGATACTAAGCCTGACGCTAAGCTTGCACAGAAGGAGCTGTTATGGGCGCCGCATTCCTCATCACTCTCCGAGAAGGGCTGGAAGCCGTACTGATCGTCACGATCGTGATGGCGTATCTGCGCCAGTTGGACCGGCGAGACCAGTTCCTGCCGGTGATGCTCGGTACGTTGGCAGGCGTAGCAATCTCGGTCGCGGTGGGAATTGGAGTCTACACGGCGATAGGCGAGCTGGAGGGCCGCGCCGAGCTCTATGTCGGAGCTGTTACGTCGCTTACGGCAGCCAGCGTGCTCACCTGGATGATCTTCTGGATGCG
>JBKKBW010000164.1:0-3893 GCA_046713635.1 Dehalococcoidia bacterium | reverse complement strand
ACCACGCTCCAACCTAATTTCGATGGGCATCTATCTGTTCAACAAAAACGTGTTGATGGACGCACTGGTCCGCGACGCAGCAAACGACGAAAGCGAACACGACTTCGGGCGAGACATTGTCCACCTCCTTGTGGAGGATCCTGCGAAGAACGTTGTCGGGTACCGCTTCCCGGACTATTGGAGAGATGTCGGGACAGTCGAGGCGTACTACCAGTCCAACATGGACTTGCTGGAAGACCTCCCTGAGCTGAACCTGTACGACCCGGACAGCCGTATCCGGACGCGCGTAACCGGCTACCCACCGGCCAAAATCGGACGCAACGCGATGGTACGCCGATCGCTGGTCGAGCTCGGCTGCATCATCAATGGCCGTGTCGAGCATTCTGTGCTTTCGCCGGGAGTATTTGTCGAAGAAGGCGCCATTGTGCGCGACTCGATCATCTTCGACGACACGCGGATCGAGGCCGGCGCCGTGATCGATCGCTCGATCGTGGACAAAGACGTAGTCGTTGGAAGCGACGCAGAGGTCGGCTACGGCGACGACTGGGCGGTCAACAAGGAGCGGCCCGACATCGTCAACTCGGGCATTACCATTGTCGGGAAGCGCGCGACTGTCCCCGCAGGCATCCGCCTCGGCCGCAACTGCGTGGTTGGTCCGAACGTTACTGTGCCAGGCGAGCGCGGGCAGTACATCCCCAGCGGCACCACGTTTCGCGGAGAACAGCGCATCCCTTCACTCAGTGTCTGACCCTTGGCACAGAAAGACGTCTACCTCATTCTGGCGTTTCACGCCCACGAACCGTGGTGGGACCTACCGTCCCATATCCTCTCAAGGCTTGACGACGATGAGATGCGCAATTCCGTACCGGCCGACAACTGGGTAAGAAAGCGCGCGCAAGCCGAACGGGATATCTACGGCCAGCTCATCGCTCTATCAGCCAAGCTCAACGCCCCAGTGTGCCTAGAGGCCACGAACGAGCTGCTGATGCAGACCGACGAATTCATGCCAGACACGTTCGAGCAGCTCAAACGCGCGTTTGGCACGCGGTCGCTCTATCCAATCTACGGCGGCGCGCACCACGCGCACTGCACGCTGCTGAACGTCGACGAGGTGGCGGACGAGCTGCGCCTCAATCAAGAGTTCATACACGACGTCATGGGTGCGCCGCTGCCCCGCTACAAGGGTGCGTTCCCTATGGAAGGATCCGTAGATGCGCGCAAGTTGGACGCATTCGCCCGCATGGGCATCGATTATCTCGTGTTCCCGAACCTCAGTCCGCGTAAAGCGCATTACCGCTTCGACACGCCGGCTAAGCCGCCATACGAACCGTTTGCTCTCGATCACGGGCTGATCGGCCTTCCACGGCACTTCAGTGTGTCGCAGGACATCTGGCGGCCAATCACCCGCTGGAAGCCGGTAGGTCTGCGCCATCAGGGCTACATTCTCGGTCTCTACCCTGTCTTCGACCAGGAGTACCGCGAGGCGCTGCATGTTTCATTCCCCATCTCGCGGGACGAAGCGATTGATGAGTACCGCCGTGTCGTCGAGCGCGCGGTCGAGGAAGCTCCCGATGCAGGGCTATTGCTCTACATCCAGGATTTGGAGCTGATGGACTACGGCGACGAAGCGCTGGAGATCCTCGGCGAAGCGTTGCCTGCGATTCACCTACCGAACGCTCAACTGCACATAGTGAACCCTGACGAGTACATCGATAAGGCCGGCGTCCGCGAGCGAGAACTGCCTCGCTTACGCTTCTACCAGGTGTCGTGGGCGCCGGAGATCCGGCCTGTCTTGCGTGCCGACGGCCATTACCCCCCGCTAGATGCGGGCCCAGTGCGCGGCTTGGACTTCTCGCTGGAGGGTTTTCGCCGCTGGCCGTTCATTCTCTGGGAGTGGGGCCGCTGGCATGTCGATGTCTTCAACTCCCTCATCGCGTCCTTCGGCCAGTCTTTGGTCGTATCACTCAGTGCATCCGAGTGGCACGAACGGGCGTACAAAACAAATCGCCTCAACACCGGCGAGCAGATCGCGCTCTTCAGCCGGACGATGAAGCAAGCCGATAACTGGGGCTGGCAACCGGACGAAGAACGGCAGAAGCGTCCTTACCTGTATGGCATGGCGATCATCGACCTGTTACTCACCCAGTTGAACGATGCTCCGAGCGTGGCCACGAACGTCGAACCGTTCGATCAGCGCTCAATCGACGGCCTGGCCTGGTTACTGACACCGTTCGTCGACGTGCGGGTTGACTACCTGCGCAAAGGAATTAAGAAGCTGGGGTCACGCGCGGGCGAGCATGCTGCCTGGGCGCACAAGCACCTCGTGCTGGCCGAAGACCGGCGTCGGCTGGCGGCAGGCACACTGGAGGAAGTCCGTGCGGCGAACGACGCGTTGCCGTCGAACCAAGCTGGCGTCGCCGCGTTGCTTAGTGCTTTGCGCGCTCATTGCCGCCACGTCTTTCTAGCGACAGACCACATCCAGCGCGCCTGGGCCAGCATCGCCGATACGGACGCACTGGTGACTGAGATGTACATCTACCTGTACGAACTCTATCCGCCCCTGCTTTTCAAGCAGCTGCGTCAACTGGCCCCGCCGGGCGAGCTCGCCACAATCGAAGACCCGCCGCTGCTGTAGCTTGGACGCAGCCCGCCGCGCGCGGATATGATGCCAGGAACTAAGCGGCATGTGAGGAGGGACCTATGCGAGACATTGCTATGCGCGCGCTCGATACAGCGCACAGTAAGGGCGCAGGCTACGCCGACGTGCGCGTCCTGCGACAGACAGTCGAATCGGTCACGGTACGGCTTCGGAATGTCGAGAGTCTAACCCATGATGAGTCGCTCGGCTTCGGCGTGCGTGTGCTAGTCGGAGGCTACTGGGGCTTCGCGAGCAGCCATAAGATGACGATGGACGAAGCCAGCCGCGTCGCCGCTGAGGCGGTGCGGATCGCCAAGGCGTCCGCAACAGTTCCTGGCAAAGCTGCAGACATAGGGCCAGAAATGGCGATCAAGGACACATACGCCACCGATATCCAGCAGGATCCGTTCGCTATCTCCCTGGACGACAAGATAGCGCTCTTGCTGCGCGCGACGGAAACGATGATGGGCGTGCCAAACATTGTCATGGCCGAGGCAAACACGTACTGCCAGCGTGACGAGAAGCTCTTCGTCAGCAGCGAAGGCAGCGACATCGAGCAAACGCTATACGAAACCGGCTGTGGCATCGAAGCGACCGCCGTAGACGAAGGCGAAGTGCAGAAGCGCTCTTACCCAAACAGTGTTGGCCGTCACCAGGGCACGGAAGGCTGGGAGTTCGTCGAACGCTGGGACATGCCTGGTAACTCTCTGAGAGTAGCCGAGGAAGCGGCCGAGCTGTTACGGGCGAAGCCCTGCCCCTCCGGCGTAACAACGGTCATTCTCGATGGTAGCCAGGTCGCGTTGCAGATCCATGAATCATGCGGCCATGCGATAGAGCTTGACCGGGTACTCGGTACTGAGGCAGCGTTCGCAGGAACAAGCTTTCTTACTACCGACAAGCTGGGCAGCTTCATGTACGGGTCACCCTCAGTGAACATGACTGCCGACGCGACGATTCCCGGCGGACTCGGTACCTTCGCTTACGATGACGAGGGCGTGCCTGCCCATTCGGTGCCAGTAGTGCGCGAGGGCCTGTTCGTCGGCTACCTGATGTCGCGAGAGACAGCGTCCGCGCTCGGCCAGACGAGCAACGGCGCGATGCGCGCCTCCGGGTGGAACCGTATTCCGCTGATCCGCATGACGAACGTCAGCATCGACCCGGGCCAGTGGACGCTAGAAGACATGATCACGGATACGGAAGACGGCATCTACATGGAAACGAACCGGAGTTGGAGCATCGATGACAAGCGGCTCAA
>JBKKBW010000163.1:0-5735 GCA_046713635.1 Dehalococcoidia bacterium | reverse complement strand
CCTCTTGCCACGCAGCCGAGGACGCTTGGTAGCTTCGGCCAATGGGCGTGAAGGCGACCTCCGCGTCATGGCCGCGATGCTAATCACCAACGTAACTCCTGCGGCCAACGCGATGCTCACGACCATCCAGTTGATATCAGCTGAGCTCTCAATACCGAAGTGGAGCAGTGTTGGGCTCACCGCTGATGCCCCTGCCAAGTTACGCCCCGGCGGCTACGAGATAGAGATGCCTCCTTGGCACGCGAAGACAGAGCGAACAGGAAAGCAAAGCCTGCAACCATCAACGGGGCGTGCGTAATGAGCAGGAACGTCTCTCTGGATGAAAGAGCGACGGGATGCAGCAGCGCTAGCAACTCCATGTGATAACCTGTGCGCCGGCTCCAATCATCCCACACAATTGCAATCGCTCCAGAGCCTAGCGTCAGGAATCCGAGCGACGCAAGCGTGTACCTCCGCAGCCAGGCCGCAGCAAGACTCGCTACGGTCAGGGCTACGGAGGCAGTCAGCAGCCAGTCAACATAGGCCGCAAAAAGGCTCTGCACGTCAAGCGCGCCTCCTGCGGGTCGTCACCAACGCGAGTGCTCCGGTGGCGAAGCAGGCTACGGCCAATAGCGCGAGGATCATCGCGACATATCCGGACTCGTCCGTGCCTCCGGATCCAGTTGTCGGGAGTTGCCCGGGCCGGGGCTCGATGCTCTCCAAGTTGATAGTACCGTTGTCGCCTGGCGCGAGGGTCAGGTCGTCGGTAACCGTGAAGCCGCGTGCGGTCCGGATGGTGATGGTGTATGTGCCTCCTCGAACGTTCTCCAGAAGGGCACATCCGTCGCTCCCTGCTACGTTTATCGTGGCGGCGTCCGCGACCGGTGGCTGCACGTCGAGGCTTGTCACATCATCGGGACCAGCAATACCCGTCTCCGGGTCGAATGACGTGACGCATACTCGCACTGTTGCAGGCCTTTCGTCCGCAGTGGGCTCTGGCTCCACTTCTTGAGCGGCCACCGTCTTGGCTAGGACCGCTACCAAAGCCAGACTGAGAGCCATTGTTGCAATGTTCCTTAGCATCATGTGTTCCTCCGTTCACAGATAAGGTGGAGCTGGCTCGTTTCAATCATCCAGACCTAGTTGAATTGTGTATGGGTTAGCGCCGATGTTGAACCTGATTTGGTAGGCGCCCTTTCCCAAATTAAGGTTGAACGCCTCTCCGGTCCCGTTGTTGTTCACTTGACCAGTCGGTTGGCCTGGCTGTGTCATGTTGGCTATGAACGTTCCGTCTGTGTGCGTAACCTTGGCCCCCGTAATGGTACTCCCAGTGAAATTCTTCAGTCGGAAGTAGTCAAGGTTGTTGTCGTTACGAGTGTCTGCGTGCCCTATCGCATACGTGGAGCCGATCTGAAGCCGGTTTATACAGGCCTCACTGCCGTCATTGCCGTCCTGACTGCTATCGTAGTTGCTCCTTCCGTTCGCCGACCAGCATCTCTCTCCGTTTTCGATCGTGAACGTATGAGAGTAGCTATTGCTCGCCAAACTGCGGGACTTGTAAACCGTGGATAGGACGCTGCCCTCAAGGAAGGACTTCTTGCGCAACCTCATTCCGCTCGTAGCCTTCTCGTTGTGCACACTGTGATCTACGGCATTCACCGTATCCACGTTGAACGTGGCTGAGGTTGAACTGCTCACCGAGATATAGTTTACCCAGGGTACGCCTCCGATCCTATACGCCTGGTTGACATCGTCGATGTCGTGTGACGTAGGAGATCCCCCGGAGCACCCCCAGTCCTCCATGATGCTTACCACGTCCGAACGGCAGGCAGGCGTCTGGGCACTGTAGTAGTGATCCTCTAGGCCGAGGTTATGGCCCATCTCGTGCACTAAGCCTGTAATCTGGGTTTCCTGCGCGAGGTTATCGAATCCTGTACTTAACAGGATATAGCCCTGCGTCACCTGCTCATAGCGAGGGGCGTTCCATCCACTGATGGAACAAGTCGCCGAGACATCGGTTACGTAAATCGCGCTGAAGGTTCCGACATTTGTGCATTCACCGGCCACCTTGTAACGAATCCGCAACTCCCAGGAGCCCGTAGTAACTCTGGTGAAAATCGTTCGGCCCATTGCGGAGTTCCAGCGTCCAATGGCAAAGTCCACTTCGTCGGTATATGCCGAAACGTCGACAAGGAGGCGGATCGAGCCAGTGTTGTCACGTATTCGCTGATTGAGCCAGCCATCCGTTCCCAGAAGGGCTCTGCTGGTGAAAGTAGGATGGGCGTCAGTCCCGGGATTGTCGTCCTTGTTGTGGCTCGCTAGCCCAATGAGACTGATTCCAACGATGACGAGCAGAAATGCGGCTGAACGGCGAAGCCCTCTGCGCTCGCTTCCTAGTGTCATATGATCCCCCTTGTCGAGAGCTAGGCGGTTTCTTTCGCCCTAGCGGCGGCAGCGGCAGACCCCCATTCTCTGAGGAACTTGCCGCGTCGTCAAGATGGATTCATCCGGATGGAGCTTTCCCTAGGGACGGCCGAAAGGAGGCCAAGCAGATGGCCTTTCGAAACAGCGTGGGCGCGACCCCGGGCGTCGATTTTTAGCAAGATGACCGACACGTGATTGCTTACTGTTCGACGTCCTATGCCGAGTTGAACTGCGATCTGCCGATCAGTCAGACCGCCAGCCATTAGCAAGAGGATCTGAAGTTCGCGCTGTGTGAGCCTAGCGTCTCGTGGCATCAACTATTCCTTCTTGCGGCGTCGCCAGCCCGCTCTCCATCAAGGAGCGAAACGGTGCGTCGACGACGATCCGGAACGTTCCCAGCGAAGGCATCAGATCATCGCTCAGTCCTGGGAAGGAGCCTCGGCCGTGCTCGGGTGTGTCCTCGCAGTTGATCGCCGTATCAACCTCGTTAAACACAAAGACAATGTGGTCAACTCCAATTTGCGAATTCTGAGTGAGATCGGCGGTAGAAGGGGCGGCGAGGGACACCTTCTTGACGGAGCCCGCGGACTTGAAGTCCCAGTGATCTTTGGTGGTGTCCGACCATTCCGAAAAGGTAAGCCCGAGGTTGCGAACATTACCTAGACGAAGAAACACGCTGTCGCGCAGTTCCCCATAATCTCCTAGCTCTATCGGATCGCCCGGCGGCCATACAGCGTACAATGGCTGGAAATTGTTGTGGAGGTCATTCGTGTAACCTTTAGATAGTGAGGCCAAGAGTGTTTCTCCTCTCGCGATCTGTCATGGAATGTGACTTATGATGGACGGGGCCAGCAGAGCGTTCTTGGAGCAGGCACGTCCTTCGGAAGCGATGCCCTGGCCACTCGCCGGACTATGCCAACAGGGGCCGTTTCGTCAGTAGAAACCGAACCTGCTTCACTGCCTCGGAGCTCAGTGGACTCTCACGGAGCGCTTCGCTCGCGGCGTATATGCATAGATTCTGGCCGTGCTGCGCAGTTGTGACTGGCGACGTCGCGCCCTCTCCAATCTTCATGAGTAACTCTGCGCACACGTTTTCATTTGGTTGGAACCCTTGACCTATGTCAGAGGCGAGGAACAGATACGCTCCAGCCTCACGCATCAAAGCCAATGCTGACATGTCGTCTTCCTCCGTTGAAGCGAACAGTTTGGCCTCTGCTTCGCGCCGACGCACCAGACCTGAGAGAGGTACTTCCAGCCCGACGGCATGAACGTACTTTCGAAGTTCGGCCGGCACGGCGTCGTAGTGCCCTTGATTGAGCACAGCGACCACCGAAGAGTCCTTGAGGCCGCCGCCGCCGACGTTGTAGCAGAAGGACACGAGTGCATCGAACTGGTTCTGGTTGAGCGGTACCTGGACGAACTCCGTGACGAAGTTCTCGTACCTGACGACATCTTTTGCCAACAAACCTTGAGCCTGGTCGACGGTAATCCCGTCCTTGTACAGAATCTCCTCAACCCGACCGTCGCATGCGCCTAAGTGGAGGAGATGTCCGTAGCCGATCGTGCAGTGACCGGCAGGATCGTTGTAGAGCTTCCCGCCGAATCCTTCAAAATCAGCAATCAACTTTAGTCCGATGGCGCTTGTCTTCATGGTAGGCTCCCGCAGTGAACGTCGGCCCTCGCCTGGGTGTCAGCCCGATAGGCTGGCGAGAACGGAGTCGGATGTGTTAGCACTGACATTGCTCGGCGGTCGTCGTTCCCTTCGGGGTTCTTGCCACCAGGTGCCCCCTAGCGGCGTGCCGCCGGGCTATTTCTTCCCGTGGCTAGGTCGAAGTGTCGCACCGTGGCCAGTCCGTTGCATGGGGCAAAACACCCAAGTTAGCCGGCTCGCGGAACGAACGACTACAAGATGCCCAATTGGGGCTGACTGCGCGCTGGTTCCAGGAGATGTTCGGCGATAGCTTTGCTGACCGCCTCGGCCCTGGATCGTGCGTTCATCCTTCGGAAGATGTCCTCTAAGTGTCGTTCCACCGTCCGAGAGCTCAATGTGAGGGTGGTGGCGATCTCTGGGTTGCTGCATCCCTGAGCAACGAGTGCCAGCACCTCCAGCTGGCGGCCGGTGAGGACAAACTGCGAGCGACCGTTCGGCGGGACTTCCAGTCCCTGGACAGTGGTGCGAATCACTTGGACGCCGCGTAGGATCGTTTGTGCTTGATCCTCCAGCGCGCCTGCCTTATCGAGATCCCCACGGCGTCGCCGTGCCCGCAGCATTGCTGCTGCGTCTGCGTAACTCCTGGCAAGCTCCCAGCTTGCGCCACCCTTCTTCAGCTCGACGATCGCCTTGTTGAAGTGCTCTTTGGCCGCTTCCCACTTCTTCTGTCTGGTAGCGAGTCTGCCAAGCACACGCTGGACCGAAACCGGCGCGTACGCAAGGACGAGGGGCCACTCTTCCTTCCCCAGCGCCCGATAGCAGGTGGTCCAGAGCTTCGGCTCGTCGAGATCGGCGGCGACATCGCCAAGCGTGGCCCGGCCGGCAGCGGCCATCGATCGGCGATCGCGCAACAGGCGGCCGGCGTGCCGGCGGACGAGCTGCCGTGCCGCTCGCTCGTCACCCTCTAGCAGGTGGACACGCGCGATCGACATCGCGCAGATAGGAGTCATCTGATCCATGCTGGGCATCGCTTCGCTCATCTCCGTTCTCGCGCCCGCTAGGTCGCCCAGCGCGAGCTTCGCCTCGCCCAAGAACATGCGCGCCGACGCCACCTGGAACTCGCCGGCGAATCGAACCTGCGCCATCCACTCGGAGCAGAAGTCAGCGAGCGCTCGCCATTCGCCAGCGTACGCAAGCAGCCAGGCTCGACAGAACATCGATCGCTGGAACGCCGTCGTGTTGCCCGGCTCGGACGAAAGAGCAGAAGAAATTCTTAACACGAAGGCGATGGCACGGCGTCTGATCAATGATCTGCGCACAGGGCAATCGCATTTGCCTGTGATTCTAGCTGTAGAGGGGATGAACTCTCGCGGTCAATGGCTACATCAGTACCAATTGAGGAGAATGTCATACCAAACTTTGCCCGCGTTGGCGCAGGCTTGGCTCCCCCACTGCGACATCATGTGTCCTGGTGCCGGTCCAAGATTCAGCTGGCCGCACGAATCATACTGACTACACGTACCGTACGGCGGCATCGCACAACCAGCGTTCTATTGAGTGAGCAACACATTGCCCGACGTGTCGTGCAGGTAATAGTCCCACGTATCGTCGGTAGCCTGGTTTTCGCTTGGATAATCCACGGTGGGATCCCACCTCTGATTGGCAGTCGTCGAGATGACGT
>JBKKBW010000162.1:0-3180 GCA_046713635.1 Dehalococcoidia bacterium | reverse complement strand
TAGCGCCAGCCAGCACGCCGCGGACACGCTACTGCTGAAACCCGCCGACGAAGGCGCAGAAGACCAGACGCCTAGCGAGACCGGGCAGGCGATTGCCGAGACGCTCGATGAGAGCGGGTATGTCGTTGCACTCACGAGCACGGCGCTGATCAACGTCGGCGATCAGTATCTTCTGGACGGCGAGACGGTGCAGGTGCTTGCAGTAGATCCGGCCATCCTGCGCGTCGAGCGTGGCGTGCAAGATACGGAGCCGGCGGAGCACGGCCGTCGATCATCGATTTTCGTTGGGAACAACCTGAACGTTATCCGCGGCGTCAACGGCACGAGCGCAGCCGACCACGGTAAGGGCGACGAAGTCATCCTGGCGCAGCTCAGCGTGAAGCGCGCGGTTGGCGTGAAGCCGCTGGAGCACGCGAAGAACACTGAGATCTTCATCGGCAATGGGTTGACCGTTGCGCGCGGTGTGCTGAACACAGAGGCCGAAGACCACGAGAACGATGCCGTGGTGCGCAACTTCCCGGAAGCCCCGGACTCCGCACCGTACACAGGCGCTAGCGGGTCCGTTTGCGGCCAAACACAGTTCGAACCGCCGTCCACAACTCCGGCGGGACCAGCGGCTACGCCGGGAGACGACGAGCAGCCCGTGACCGTTGCGCTGGACGAGTTCAGCATCGAAGCAGACCCGGGAAACGGCACGGTTGGTGCGTTCTCCTTCGCTCTAGAGAATGCCGGTGGCGCGGTACACAACTTCCGCGTCATCAGCACCGAGCTGGCTCCGGATGAGCTTCCGACCTCAGGCTCGCAAGTCGATGAGGATCAACTGGATGTGGTGGCTAGTTCATCCGGCAACGTCGCGGCCGGGTCGAGTCAGGCGGTCTCCGCGACCCTCGAGGCTGGGGACTACGTGCTGATCTGCAACGTCCCGGCGCACTACGATCAGGGAATGTACACGGCGTTCACGGTCCAGTAGCAAGGCCAGGTTGACGGCTTCCGTCTTCGTTGGCTAGACTCAGGTTCGGGACGGCCCTACGGCGCGTCCCGAAGTACTCTGAGGAGAAGGTGCGTGGCAAACCAGGTAGGCAAGCGTTACCAGTGCGGTAAGTGCGGCACCGAGATGATCGTCACCAAGGGCGGCGAGGGCGGTCTTTCATGCTGCGGCGAGCCAATGACGATCAAGCAGTAGGCGGGAGAGAGATGGCGAATCAACTCGGTAAGCGATTCCAATGCGAAACGTGTGGTACTGAGATTCTCTGCATCAAGCCTGGTGAAGGCGAGATCGAGTGCTGTAGCGTGGCGATGACGCTCCTGCAGCCGAAGGTGCTCCCCTCCGCTGATTAGCTTGCGGTGAGCCGCGGGCAGCCCTCATCCCGTTTCTGCGCCGCCTGGCGAATGACCGCTGCGCAGATTCGAAAGGTGCGGGTTTAAGCGTGCGGAACCGAGCTTCAGGGTGAATCTGGTAGCTTGATCCTGGGATGAGAACAGAAGTAAGATGGTCGGGCCAACCCGAAGGAGTTGATGACTAATTGGCAGAAGTCATTGTCGGAGAACGAGAATCGCTTGAGTCGGCGCTAAAGCGCTTTACCAAGCGAGTCCAGCAGTACGGCATCCTCTCGGAGGCGCGCAGGCGCCGTCACTATGAAAAGCCCAGCGTAAAGCGAAAGCGCAAGGCGGCAGCCAAGCGGCGCAAGTCCAGGACCACCCCTCGAGAACGATAACCCCGCAGGAGCGGGGTTTTCCGTCCATGCCACTCGTCGAACAGCTCAACGCCGACCTTCGCGATGCAATGCGCCAGGGCGAACAGACGCGGCGCGATACGCTTCGTCTGGCGCTGGCGGCGTTGCATAACGCGCAGATCGCCAGTGGCAAGGAGTTGACTGACGACGATGCGCTGGCCGTACTGGCCAAGGAGGCGAAGCAGCGCCGCGAGAGCATTGAGGAATTTGGCAAGGCGGAGCGCGCAGAGCTGGTCGCGAAGGAGCAAGCCGAGCTCGATGTCCTCAGCGGGTATCTGCCCGCTGCTGCCTCACGCGACGAGATAGCCGCTGCGGCTCGAAAAGTAGTGGAGGAACTCGGTGCGAGCGGGCCGAAGGACATCGGCAAAGTGATGCCGGTGCTGATGCAGCAGTTTCGCGGGCGCGCAGACGGGCGCGACATCAACGAGGCCGTCCGGGAGCTCCTCGGCCAGTAGCATAAGGGCTTGGCCAGGCGTTTGCAGGCTTCTGATATGATTGAGAGCGAAGCCGCCATGCCGGAGGGCGAGCCATGCAGCCCTTGAATCCCAACCGGACCCTCTTCTTTGCAGTCTTCCTGACCGCCGCGCTCGTTGCTGCACTCTTTCCGTTCTTTCCACGAGACGTGAGCGTGAGCGAGGGCGATATCGCGTCGCGCGACGTACACTCGCCACGAAGCAAGACGTTTGCGAGCGACGTCTTGACAGAGCAGGCGCGCGTTTCTGCGGGCGACGCTGTGCCACCCGTGCTGGTCTACAACCCTAGCGTGCAGGCGCCCCAGATCTTCACGCTGGCACAGGCGCTTGATAGCGTCGAGAGCGTACGCGAGAACAGCGCGCTGAGTGAGTCAGCTAAGCGAGCACGCCTGCTCGGTATCGTCGATCTGCGCCTCACCAGGCCGAGCATCGATACAGTACTGGCGGTGCCAGGCGATCAATGGCAGAGGGTTCGGGACGAGTCGTTACGGGTGCTCGCGGACACGCTGACGCGGTCGATTAGCGATGACAGCCTACAGAACGAACGCGACGGCTTGCTTCAGCAGATCAGTCCCGACTTGAGCGCCGATCACGCAAACCTCGTAGCCGATCTTATCCGGCCTCTCATGCTCACCACCTTGATCGTTGACGAGGACGCAACGGAGACGGCGCAGGCGGCGGCGCGCCGGAGCGTGCAGCCTGTACAGCAAACGATCACTAAAGGCCAGATCATTGTTGATCAGGGTGCGCAGATTGATGCGACCGCGCGCGAAGTGATGTCAGAAGTAGGCTTACTGGCGCCGCGCATACAGTGGGAGAACCTGGCTGCGGTGGCGGTCGTTTCGTTCTTAGGCGCGGTAACGCTGGCGGTCTATGTCTGGCGCTTCCCTGTTCCCGCGATCAGCTCGACACTGAGCATCGTCTTGGTTTCGCTGATCGTGGCGGTGGCCGTTTTCTTCGCCAAGGTCTACTTC
>JBKKBW010000161.1:0-1809 GCA_046713635.1 Dehalococcoidia bacterium | reverse complement strand
ATGTAGAGGCGCCCGGGGACTCGCTGCCCGAGCTGCTGCGCCGCGGCGAGGTGGACGCCGCTGTGCTGCCACCTCAGGTGGCGTTCTCCCTTCGAAACGACCCGAGCTACGAAGTCATGGCCCACCTAGCTGCTGCGATGAGCGACATAACGGATTCAGCCGTACTAACGTCCGCGCTTCTGGTGTATCGAGACGAGGCGAATGCCAATCCGGCTGGCCTCGGGGAGGCGCGCCGGATGCTCCGGGACTCTGCGTCGTACTTCGCTGCTAACCGCAGTGACGTTCTCGATTCGATAGTGGGCGAGCAGGCGCTCGACGCCGAGTTCGTCCACTGGCAAGCAGAGCGGCAGGAAATCGTCCTCGGCGAGGTGTCGGATGATGTTCAGGACGCGCTGCTGAGCATCTGGGCGGCCGCCGTCGCGGTGGGCGACATAACAGCAGTTCCGACCCTGGATGAGGCGTTGTTTCGGGAGCAGGGCGCAGGTCAAAGCCAAGGCGGCCGCCAGACGGTTAGCCTTGCGGTGTTGGACGATGCGCTGCACCGGGCCGCTCTGTATGCCATCGAACAAGGACTCGTGGACTCTTCCCTCGTCGACCTCGATGTGACATTCCTTGCGCCAGGAGGGCTGAGTCAAGCGATCGAGGCGCGCGAATACGACATCGTAGAAGCGTCGCCGATGCTCGTCGCGACCGACACGAACAAGCGGCTGGACCTCGTCGTCCTCTCGGGCGCCGTACAAGACCTCGATTCGGCCCTGTTGTACGTGTGGCAGCGGCCCTAGGGCATCTCCGCACCAGATCCATCTCACTCGGCCCCTTCGTTTACGTCCGGCGCTTGCTACAATGGCGAGGCTAATTTGCCCCAAACGAGAGGAGCACAAACGTGAACGATCGAGACGTTGTCATCGTCGACGCCGTACGAACGGCGAGCGGGCGCAAGGGCGGCAGCCTGAGCGGCGTCCATCCAGTCAACCTGCTGTCGCAGGTGTTGGCCGAGGTCGTCCGGCGGCCCGGTGTGGACCCGAGCGTGGTCGAGGACGTGGTCTGTGGCTGCGTCGATCAGATCGGCGACCAATCCGCCAACATCGGGCGCAGCGGACTGCTGCTGGCAGGCTTCCCCTACAGCATCCCGGCGACGACCGTCGATCGCCAGTGCGGTTCCGGCCAGCAAGCCGTCCACTTCGCCGCGACGCTGATCCAGGCTGGCGTCGTCGATTCGGCAATCGGCTGCGGCGTGGAGTCGATGAGCCGCGTGCCGATTCTCTCGCCCATGCAGGGCGGGCACGGCTTCCCGATCCCGCCGGAGCTGTACGAGAAGTACCCATTCGTCATGCAGGGCGTCGCAGCCGACATGATTGCGAAGCAATGGGACATCAAGCGCGAGCAGCTCGATCAGTACGCGTACGAAGGCCACATGAAGGCTGCGAAGGCGCGCGATGAAGGGCGTTTCAAGCGTGAGATCCTCCCCGTGAAGGTGTCGCTGGAAGGCGTCGAGACGACGTTCGATCAGGATGAAGGCATCCGGCCGGACACGAGTGTGGAGAAGCTTGCGTCGCTGAAAGCGTCGTTCGGAGAAGATGGCGTCCACACCGCCGGGACGTCTTCGCAAATCTCGGACGGCGCCGCGGCGGTGTTACTTATGTCAGCCGCTAAGGCGAAGGAGCTTGGCGTGAAGCCGCGCGCGCGTATTGTCGCGCAGGCCGTGGTTGGCTCCGATCCGGTGCTGATGCTCACGGGCCCGATTACAGCGACGCCTAAAGTGCTGGACAGGGCGGGACTCAAGATCGACGACATCGACGCCTTCGAGAT
>JBKKBW010000160.1:0-1260 GCA_046713635.1 Dehalococcoidia bacterium | reverse complement strand
GCGCGTCACCATGCCGATGCGCAGCGCCTCGTCGGCCTGGATGATCTCCGCCGTCAGGTACAGCTCGCGCGCCTTGCCCATTCCGACCAGGCGTTGCATATAATAGCTACCGCCGTAGTCACCGCTTAGTGACACGTTCCGGAACGCGGTACCGAACTTCGACTTGTCCGACGCGATGCGCAGGTCGCAGGCCAAAGCCAGGCTCAGGCCTGCGCCAACGGCGTGGCCGTTCACCGCGGCAATCGTCGGCTTGCCCATCGTGTGCAGCACGTAGCTCGTGCGCATCTGCGACTCTCGCAGCGTGCCCACCGAAGGGTCAAGCGCATTGAACGCCGAGCGACGCTCGGCTGGGGCCGGGACCGGCGCCTCAATCTGTTCTGGTGGAGCCGACTGGGAGGCGCCGTTCCCTGTGTTTGCGCCTACGCCTCCGCCCTGCATGCTCTTCACGTCGCCGCCCGCGCAGAACGCTCGTCCGGCGCCGGTGAGCACGACGCAGCGCACCGATGTGTCGTGGGCGCACTGGCCAAGGTATTGGGCCAGCATCGGCATCAGCGTGCCGCCCATCGCATTCAGGCTATCGGGCCGGTTCAGCGTAATAAGCGCGATGCCATCTACGCGCTTTTCGAAGAGGACGTCATCAGACATGTGGAACCCTCGCTTTCAGTGCGGTCGATTTGCGCTGCGAGTGTAACTCCGGTGGCTGGAGAGCGACAAGGGGGAGGGGGAACGGGCCCTTGGCGTCAAGCCAAGTCGGGCGGGTGTGAAGCGCACGCGCGTGTTACCCTCCCAACGATGCGTAGCGAAGAGTCCAGCGTCATGGCCGGTAGCAATTCGCTGTTCATGCGTCGCTGGCTGCCCGATGGCGAAGCCAAAGCGGTCGTAGTCATTGTCCATGGCTACGCGGAGCACAGCGGACGATACGACTACTCCGGCATGTGGCTCGCGGAGCGCGGCTACGCTGTCGAGGCGTTCGACCTGCGCGGCCACGGCAAGTCGCCCGGGCGGCGTGCGTTCGTGAGGAGCGTCGACGAGTACCTCTCCGACCTTGATGCCGTGCTATCTGATGTGAGACGACGGCACGGCGACTTGCCAGTCTTCCTGCTTGGCCACAGCATGGGCGGCGGGATCGTGACGCTCTACGCCATTCGAGAGCAACCCAGCCTGCGTGGAGTTATCCTTACCGGCCCAACGATCCGCGGGCGGCGCAGCGCCCCACGGCCGGTGCTCTGGATCTTCCGGCTCATCGGCAGGTTCTTGCCA
>JBKKBW010000159.1:0-3142 GCA_046713635.1 Dehalococcoidia bacterium | reverse complement strand
CAGCGCAGCCCGATCTTCCTCGCCGCCGTGTATGACGGCGACGCTGCCGCAGCCCGCGGACAAGCGATCGGCGCCGGCACGCCGGTGCACATCACGATGCCGACGACCAACCCGTGGGTGCCCCTGCGCATCCTCGCGCTCGGCAAGCCCGCCGAGGACGTCGTGCAGGCGAACGTGTATCTGCTCACCGATGACAGGCCGGCGCTCCTCTACGGTCAGGCCGACGGCACGGAGATCACGCACAGCGAGCGCGCCACCGCATCGCTCCTCGACGACCTGCGTTCAGACGAAGGTATGGGTTGGGTCCCATTCTCCGCATGGCTGACGAAGATGGAGATCGATAGCGCGGCGGGCGACATGACGTTCGACCTTGCCGTCGACGCGAGCGGGCAGAATCAGCCATCGCGTGTCGCTGCGGGGCTGGAGCTGCTGTCCCAGTCGGACGGCGGTATCTCGATGGCGACGGTCTGGACTGCTGCCGCGCTGGCGATGGTCGTGCTGGTGGGCATCGGTGTGCTGCGCATGCCGCGACGCCAGATGCAATCGTGAATGCAGGCGTGAAGTCGCTGCCGTTCGCTCAGTTGGTTATCGCAGCCGCCGCGCTCGTCATGAGTGCCCCGCTCTTGAGCGGTTGCGGCAGCGAGGCCGGTGCCACGGCGTCGACGGAGCACACGATCGACATCCTCTACTCGCGCTTCGAGACGGAGTCGATCACCGTGCCGGCCGGCGAGCCCGTAGCGATCACGCTGCGCAACGACGACCCAATCGGCCACGAGTGGATGGTCGGCGACGCGGCGATGCACGAGCGGCATCGCACCGGCACAGAGCCGTTCCACCACGAGATCCCGACCGAGGTGTCGATTCCGGCGCTGGAGACTCGTGTGACCACGCTAACGTTCGACGAACCCGGTGAGTACCTGTACATCTGCCACCTGCCCGGACACGAGGCGTACGGGATGGTGGGGACGCTGCGCGTAGTGGAGTAGGCCGTAGGGCGAGCGTCGCTCACCTCAATCGCGGGTCAGGCTTCAACCTGACCTGTCCCTCCTGACCCTGTACAATAGGCGGGCCTGGGCCGCGCAAGACGGCTCCGCGGGAGGGAACCGATGACGACCGTCGAAAGCACGCAGACCGCAGAAGAGACCGCCAAGGGCATCATCGATGGCTTTTGCTCCTTCATCGATACGGAGGTCCTGCCGCTGGAGGAGAAGTACCGAGACATCCTCAAGAACGAGCGAAAGCTCTTCAAGGAGAACGGCTGGCTCGTAGACGAGATCGCGGACGCGCGCCGCACCGTGCGGATGAAGTCGGCCGCGGCGGGCTTCTACACCATGCTCAGCCCCGAAGCGATCGGTGGCGGCGGCGTCGGCTTCGAAGTCGCCTGCTACGTTCTCGAGGCGGTCTACCGCCGCTACGGCCCCGGACGACTCCTCATCGGCTGGTCGAACGGCTTCCTCAGCATGACGACGCTGGCCAGCTTCGTCGACGGGCCGACGCACATGTTCCTCAGCGCCGGCGATACGATTCGTGAGGAAGTCGTGCCGGACATGCTCACGGGGGAGAAGACGGTTTGCTTCGCGCTCACCGAACCGGACGCCGGATCGGACTTCTGGGGCATCAAGACGAGGGCTCGCCGCGACGGCGACGAGTGGGTGATCAACGGTGGCAAGCAGTGGATCACTAACGCCCCTTACGCCGACTACGCGGCTGTGCTCGCCGTCACCGATCCGGAACTCGTCGCCAAGCACCAGGGTGGCATCACCTGCTTCCTCGTCGACGCGAAGACGCCGGGCTACTGCGTCGAGAGCGTGCTTGCAGTCTCCGGACACCTGGCGAGCGACACCGGCATCATCGCCCTCGACGACGTGCGCGTGCCGAACAACCGCGTCATGGGCACCGTCGACCAGGGCTTCCAGGTCGGCATGTTCGGCATCTCCGAAGGCCGCCTCTGCATCGCAGCGATCTGCCTCGGCATGTCGGAGTACGCGCTCGATAGGTCGCTGGAGTACGCGAAGCAGCGCCACACGTTCGGCGTCCCTATCGCCGACCACCAGGCGATCCAGTTCATGCTCGCGGAGTGCGCGATCGATATCTTCAGCGCGAAGCAGACCGTGCTGCGCGCAGCGCACCTCGTCGACGACGCGCTCAAGGGCGGACGCCTGCCCGTGAAGGAGATCAGCATCGCGAAGGCGTACAGCGTCGAGGCCGCAGAGCGCGTGCTCGACCGCGCGATCCAGATCCACGGCGGCATGGGCCTCTCGAACGAGCTGTCGCTCGAAGAAGGCGCCCGCATCGCGCGCACCTGCCGCATCCCAGACGGCACAGCGGAGATCCAGCGCCGCACCATCGCCCGTCAACTCCTCCGCGGCGACACAGTGTTCTAGCGTTCCCCTTCCCTAAAGGGAAGGGGGTTAGGGGGTTAGGTATGACCAACGTAGACTTCGGCTGGTTCTTGCCGACCATGGGTGACTCGGAAGTCATCGGCCCGCCGACACGCAAGCCGTCGCTCGACTATCTCGTCGACGTGGCGAAAGCGGCCGAGGACGCCGGCTTCGGCTTCGCGCTCGTCCCGGTCGGTACGACGTGCTACGACGCGTGGATGGCGTCGGCGGTCGTCGCGGGCCAGACCGAGCGGCTGAAGTTCCTGGTCGCGATGCGCCCCGGCTTCGTCGCGCCGACGCTCGCGGCCAAGATGAGCAACTCGCTCGACCAGCTCACCAAAGGCCGCGTGCTGATCAACGTCGTCACCGGCGGCTTCCCAGCGGAACTCGCCGCCGACGGCGACTTCCTCGACCACGATGAGCGTTACGCGCGGACACAGGAGTTCATGCAGGTCGTCCGTAAGGCTTGGACCGAGCCGAAGCGCTGGAACCACGAAGGCAAGTACTACAAGGTCGAAGGCGGGAACACGCAGCCGCGACCGTACACGCAGCCATACCCACCCTTCTACTTCGGCGGCGCCAGCGAAGCCGCGCGCGTCGTCGGCGCCGAAGAGGCTGACGTCTATCTGCTGTGGGGCGAGCCGCTCGACATGGTGCAGGAGCGCATCGATGACATGCGCAAACGCGCTGCTGAGATCGGACGCACGCTACGTTTCGGGCTGCGCATCCACGTTGTCTCGCGCGAGACGGAGGACGAGGCC
>JBKKBW010000158.1:0-3879 GCA_046713635.1 Dehalococcoidia bacterium | reverse complement strand
GCCGTTGCCGTGGTGGACGTCGATGTCGACGATGGCCACGCGGCCCACATTGTGTTGTCGCTGGGCGTGGCGCGCGGCGAGCGCGATGTTGTTGAGCAGACAGAAGCCCATCGCTTGCTGCGGCCGTGCGTGGTGGCCGGGCGGTCGCACGGCGGCGAAGGCTGAGGTCACTTCGCTACGCACGACCGCGTCGGTCGCTACGAAGCACGCCCCAACCGCGGCGCGCGCGGCGGCGCAGGAGCCGGGCAGGCAGTAGGTGTCGGGGTCGAACCAGCCGCCCCCGCTGGCGCAGACTTCATCGAGCCGCGCTAGGTAGCGCTGCGAGTGGAGGGGCGGCAGGACGACGCTCTGTGGCGCGGGGCATTCGAGCTGGTGGAGTCGATCGAGCAGGCCGGAGGAGCGCAGCATGTCGAGCGCGGCGTCGAGTCGCTCGGGACGCTCGACATGGCCGTCGACCGCGTGGGCGGCGTGGTTTGGGTTGGTGACGAAGGCGACGGTCGATTTAGACACAGATGCACACAGATTGATTCAGATGGGCACGGATAATGTTTGCGGGATCGAATACGAACGTCCTACTCTTCGCGGGGAGGCTTCGGAGCAGGGAGCAAAGAGATTCCCTTCGCTTCGCTCGAGGGCATGCTTCGCTGCGCTCAGAATGACATTCCATATAATGGTTTCGCATGTCTACTGTTCTCTACTTCGCGTACGGCGCGAATCTCGATCTGCGGCGCTTCCGGCGGCGCTGTCCTGGCAGCGTTGTGCTGGGGCGCGCGCTGCTGCGCAACTACCGGCTCGCGTTTACTCGATACGACAGCCACGAAAAAGGCGGCGTGGCAGACATTGTAGCGGAGGCGGGTGCGCAGGTCTGGGGCGCGCTCTACGACATCGATGAGGGGTGCTTACGCGCGCTTGACCAGTACGAAGGCGCGCCGCAGGTGTATCGACGCGAGACGATGCGCGTGGCCGACGACAGAGGCGTCGAGCACGAGGCGGTCGCATACGTGGCGAATAAGACGGGCGAGTTCGCGCCGAGCCGGGCGTATCTGGCGCTGATCGCGCGTGGCGCGCGCGAGCACGAGCTGCCGGAGGAGTATGTGAAGTCGATTGAGGAGACGAAGACGCATGCGTGACGTGACGGACCTAACCCCCAGCCTCTTCCCTAAAGGGAAGGGGAGCATGGTGCGCTAGACTAGGGCTCTATGTCAGAGATGTTTGTGACGTCTTTGAGGAATCGAGTGGGGGCGATGAACTCGCTATGGGAGCGGTCGCTCGCGGACATGACGCTGGAGCAGGTGAACCACCACGAACGCGCGGGCGTGCTGCCGATCGCGTTCAGCTTGAACCACTTCATTCGCGCGCAGGACCAGTCGATCAGCGGGCCGTTCCTGCGTGAGCAGCCGCTCTGGGAGCAGGGCGGCTGGGCTGCGAAGATCGGAGTGTCAGTCGACCGGCTGGGCCGCGAGGAGACCGTGGAGGAGATGGAAGCGATCCGCTTCGAGGACCTAGATGCCTGGCGTGCCTATCAGACCGAGGTGATCGCGCGGACGGCGGACGTGCTGAACGACGTTACGGAGGAAATACTTGTCGAGGTGCTGCTGCCGCAGTTGCCGCCCAACATGCAGAACATCTTCTGCGCGATCGTCATTGGCCCCGGGGCGCCCCTCCGCAGGCTGGACGTGATCGAGTGCTTCATCTACCAGCACGGCCTGCGGCACATGGGCGAGATCGAGCACGGACGTGCGCTGGTCGGGCTCGGCGGCATGACGTCGTAGCCCTCCTACAGGTTCATCATGAGTGACGACGATCTGCTGAGCCGGATGCGAAGAGTCTTGTCGTCAATGCCAGACGGCATTGGCTCCCTAGCAGATGACTCAGGAAACACTATCATCTCGGGTTCTCGCGGGCATGGCGAGGCCAAGAGCTTTCCTAGAGCAGAGTCTGTTGAAACGGCATTTTCTCAAGCCGTGTCGTCGTTGGTTGTCGCAGGAGATCATCTGCTCGGTATGGAGCGAGTTTTAACGTTCCCTCTCATGAACTTCGCTCCTTGGACCTTGGCTCGCGGTGCACTTGAAGCCTTATGTACTAGCGCGTGGCTCTTTGATCATGGAATTGACGTTCGTCAGCGAGTTGAGCGTAGCCTTTCCCTACGGCTGAGGGATCTTCAGGACCAGGCAAACCTGCTCGAATCAGAGAGCGAGGCCATCAAGCAGCAACTGGGCGGGCAGGAGGCGCTAAATCATGTGCGTGAGCGAATTGAAGTCGTGGTGGCGCAGGGCAGGGAACTACGGCTACCGATTAAACGTACCAAGAAGGGTGTGGTTGTCGGCTTCGGATCTGGCATACCGAGCGCTACGACCTTGGCTGAAATAACGCTCGGAGAAAGTGCCACTTTTCGCCTCCTCTCCGCGGTTGCTCACCAGCGCAACTGGGCGAAGTTGAGTGTCGGATTTAAGCGTGTTCCCGGGAAGAAAAATGCTATGACACAGGACATGAATCCGATAGCCTTTGCTTTTCTTGTCCGAAAGCCCATTGAATGGTACGCCAGGGTCAGCTGGGCAGAGGCGGATATGTTCGGTTGGGAGTTGAAGCGGTTGTCAGCGCTCCTCGAGGATCAATTCGAGAAAGCTGGGATACCTGAGGACCGCTGGTTCTGGCAAAGGCGACGTCGGTGTCTCCACGACAGCTGACCATCAACGACTTGAGAAAGTCGGGATACGCTCACGGTAATTCCGAGAAAGTTAGGGGTCCTCTCGAGCGCAGGCAATCCCCCGTGGCTTGAGAGAAAAGTTTAATAAGAGTGTCATCAAACGCTTGGAGCTATTTCGTATCTGGGCTAGCATCCGCCCATGGCTCTTGGCTTCATCACGATCGTGTGTAGTTTTGGCGGCGTGCAGCAGCGTGTCTTGTGGCGGAACAATCAAGAGCGCAGATTCAGAATGGCGTGAAGAATAGTGTGTTTTGACAAATCAATCAAGATGAAGAACCCGGCCGGAAAGCACGGTTTGCGGCGGAACAATCAAGAGTATAGATTCGCAGTTACGCTGAGAAACAGCGTTTTTGCAGAACAATCAAGTTCAGTCCCTTGGCTGCGAGTCGGCGTAACGCTACGAAGTCGCGATGGGCAGCGACTTCAGGCCGCGGAGGATGAAGCTGCCGCCCCACTGTGGCTCTTCGGTCAGAACGAGCTTGGGGAAGCGGCGGAGCAACGCCGGGAAGGCGATCTGCGCCTCGGCGCGGGCGAGCGGTGCGCCGAGGCAGAAGTGGATGCCAAAGCCGAAGGCTATGTGCCGGTTGTCCTTGCGGGTGATGTCGAGCGTCTCGGGGTTGGCGAACTGCACGGGATCGCGGTCGGCGGCGGCGAGCATGCAGAACGCGATCTGGCCCTCCTCGATCTGGTGACCACCGATCTCCAGCTCTTCCATGGCGACGCGCGCGGTGCCCTGGACCGGGCCATCGTAGCGGAGGAACTCCTCGACGGCGGACTCGGTGAGCTCTGGATGGGCGCGGAGCAACTCGAGCTGGTCGGGGTTGCGGAGGAGTGCGAGCGTGCCGTTGCCGATCAGATTCGTGGTGGTCTCGTTGCCTGCAGCGAGGAGCAGCACACACGTCGCGATGATCTCTTCCTCGCTGAGGGCGTCGCCGCGCTCTTCGGACGCGACGAGCGCGCTGAGGAGGTCATCTTTCGGCGCGCGGCGGCGTTCAGCGATGACGCCGCGGAAATAGTCAGCCATTTCGATGGCGCTCTTCAGGCCGCGCTCGCGGGCGTCTTCCGCGAGGACGGGGCCGCCAAGGTTGGCGACGATATCGTCGGACCAGCGCTTGAACGTGTCGCGCTGTTCGGCCGGGACACCGAGCATCTCGGCGATGACGATCACGGGC
>JBKKBW010000157.1:0-10110 GCA_046713635.1 Dehalococcoidia bacterium | reverse complement strand
CGACCTCTTCGATGACCTCGGCTCGTGCAGGATCCTGTTCGCTGTCCGCGAACCCTTTGCGCTTCGCGACGGCATGCTCTTCCAGCAACGCCTCATCGCACATGACGACCTCGATCTCCAGCGCACCGGGTGCGTCTGGTAGCTCTCCAACGTGGGTGAGATAGATCGTGGCCTGCTCCCTCTGGCAGCCCGCCGCGACGAGCGCCGGCTGGAGTTCAGAATCGACACGTCGCTCATCAACGTGCAGCGTCAGAGTCACATCGCCGAAGAAGTCGCGTGCGTCTGCCAGCAGGGCGGCGACGTCTCCGCCTGAGATATCCGCCACGTCCACCCGGCACATGCCCGGCGCAGCCGTGTTGCGGCCATACCAACCGAACGGCCGCCGCTCTACCGAATAGCCCATTTCCGGGTATGGCTTCTTGTACCACCCGCGTACCTCCGCTGCGATGCGATCGTGCTCAGGATGGCTCACGGTGTGTGGCTGCCCGTCTGCTACGTGGATCAGCCCGCGCGCGACAGACCGACGATTGACGAGCCGCTGGGTTTCGGCAGCGTATCGAGGTACGCGTCGATCGCGTCCGCCGCGTGACGGCCGTCCGCGAGCGCAGTGACAACGAGATCCGCGCCGTTTACGCAGTCGCCACCCGCAAAAACGCCCGGGCGGCTTGTCTCGAACGTCTCCGGATGCACCTCGATACGCGAGCGATTCGTCTGAATATCTGTCGCGGCGCTCGTAACCCCTTCATCGGGGCCGTATCCAATCGCCACGACGACGATGCTGGCATCGACAACGAACTCTTCGCCTGTAGGTACTGGGCGCCGGCGTCCACTCTCGTCTGGTTCGCCTAGCTCCATCCGTTCGAAGTGCACGCGCGCAACGCGCCCATCCGGACCCGCGTCCATCTTTACCGGGGCTGCTAGGTACTCAAAGCGGACGCCTTCCTCGCGCGCGTGGTGGCGTTCCTCTTCACGCCCGAGCTGTTCCGCCTCGGTGCGACGGTACACGCACGTGACTTCCTTCACGCCAAGTCGCACGGCTGTGCGGACACAGTCCATCGAGGTATCGCCTCCACCGATCACGAGCACCTGATCTGCGGCGGGCAGCGGTTCTTGCATGAAGCCTGGGAGTTGCTCTTCCCGCAGGTTTCCACGTACGAGAAAGTCGGTCGCCATCATCACACCGGGCAGGTCTGCACCAGGCGTGTCTAGCTGGTTGCCAAGGCTGGCGCCGTGGCCGAGGAAGACGGCGTGATAGCCTTGCTCGAAGAGCTGGTCTATCGTGACGTCCTTGCCGATGAATGTATTACCGACGAAATCAATGCCCATCGCCCAGAGGTGGTTGAGGTAGTCGTCAAGAATCTCCTTCTTCATCTTGAAGTTCGGTATGCCGTAGAGGAGCACCCCGCCGGGTTCCGGCCAAGCATCGAACAGAGTGACGTTGTGACCCTTCTTGACGAGCTCTTCGGCCACCGCTAGTCCGGCTGGGCCGGCTCCGACGACCCCCACCTTTCGGCCAGTAGCAGGCGGCAGGTCTGGCATCGGCAAGCCCGCCGTGCGCCGCTGCTCGTCGGCTGCGAACGCCTCCAGCTTGCCGATTGCCACTGGCGCCTGTTGCTCGAACGTATCAGGGCGGATGGCGTAGCCGACGACGCAGTCACCCTCGCAGAGGCGCTCCTGCGGGCATAGGCGGCCGCACATCTCGGGCAGGTTGCTCGTCTCCCGGAAGACGTTCGCCGCGCCGATGGCGTCCCCGATCTCCAGCAGCTTGAACGCGCCGGGAATGTCGTTGTGGACGGGACAGGCCGCTATGCAGGGAGCGTCAGGGCACTGGATGCAGCGCGCGGCCTCGATCTTGGCCGTTTCGATATCGAACCCGACGAAGGTCTCGTCCCAGTTGCGGACGCGGACCTTCGGATTCTGCTTGGGGATAGGCTGGGCGGGGATCGCCAGGCGACGGTGCGTATCAGACGTCATTCGACACCCCCGAAGAAGGTACCCAACTCTAACGCCTGGAACGCAAGCGCCGCAACACGGAGTCAGTGCCTAGTCTGCTGCTAGGGCCGCTGTGGGAAGCTCTGCACCGAGGACTTCGAGCAGGTTTACCTCGGACCCCAATTGGACGCCGAGCCCCCCAAGCAAGCCCATGACGCGCCCGATGTAAAGGAACTCGCCAGGCACCCGCACGATAGGATTCTCACGAAACAGCTTCATCATGCGGTCGTTGAACTCCATGAGTACGCGCCGGTCACGCGCGAACTCCTCATTGCGCCCGAGGCGGCTCACCATCGCCTCACCGAGTGCCTCGAAGCCGGAGTCGTCGTCCAGCTTCGTCTTGAAGCCAAGGTCCTTGAACGCCTGTATGAGCGTGCCCTTGTCGCCGGCGATCAGGGCGGCGGTGAGGCGCACGAAGCCTCGGAGGAAAGCTGGCGCCAGATGCTTGGTGAGGCCAAAATCAACGATTACGAGCTTCGGGCCGGGACGCACGAACAAGTTGCCCGGGTGCGGATCGGCATGGAAGAAGCCGTGCGAGAAGATCTGCTTGAAATAGCTCTCAGCCAGCAGCCGGGAGATCGCCTGGGGATCGATACCCGCCGCATCGATCCCCGCGAAGTCCGTGATCTTGATCCCTTCTAAGAATTCCATCGTGAGAACACGGCGGGTCGTGTACTCCCAGTAGATGGTGGGGATGATGATATCGTCCCGCGTCGCGAAGTTGCGTGCCGCCTCTTCCGCGTTGCGACCTTCATTGATGAAGTCGAGTTCAAGAGGTGCGTTCGTGGTCAGCTCCTCCACGATCGGATCCAGGTCAAAGTCCCGCAGGATGCGGTTCGCGCCCCGTGCCAAGATCCGGACGTTCTGGAGGTCAACCCGCACGATTTCCTCGATGTCGGGATATTGCACCTTCACCGCCACGTCTCTGCCATCCTTGAGCCGCCCGCGATACACCTGCGCGAGTGATGCTGAGGCGATTGGCGTAGCGTCGAACTCGGCGAATACACCCTCGATAGTGCCGCGCAGCTCGCGCTCGATGACGGGCCGCATGACTGAGAACGGCCGGGGCGGCACTGTGTCGTGCAGCCGAGACAGGACTTCGATGTATTCGTCGGGGAACACGTCGGCGCGTGCGCCCATTAGCTGGCCGACCTTGATAAGTAGCCCCTGCAGCTCGGTCGCGGTTGCTAGTATCCGCTTGGCAGCGCGCCTGTGGAACTCGGATTGGCGGCGCGCCGCCTCTGCTGGCGGGCGGTTCCGGTTCGAGAACGCGGTGCGCTTGTAACCCAGATAGATCGAAGATGCCGTCCAGATTACGCGAGTGGAGCGGCGGACTCGGTCTCGGGTGCGCATGCTTCCGTATTGTACCGAGCGGAGTTGACCACGTGGTAGCGGGCTTGCCAGCGAGGGCGTCTGCGGGTAGAATGCGCCGCAATCAAGGTGGCGTGCAACTAGCAAGGAGTACAGCGATGGCGTATGAGCAGGAGCTGTCCAAGGTCTGGATATTCGCAAAGCTCGATCCTGATGACTTAGAGCGCATCGGTAAGTCCGTTGTGCCGCGCTCCTTTCCCGCGCAGACGGAGATCGTCAAGGAAGGCGAGCAAGCCGTTGCGTTCTATGTAATCGTTAAGGGCAAAGTCGAGGTAGTTAAGGCAGAACAGGTCCTCACCTCGTTCGGGCCGGGGGATTCGTTCGGCGAGATGGCTCTGCTGGACGGCTTTCCGCGGGTGGCAAGCGTTCGGGCGGTCACTGATACGGAGTGTCTAGTGATGACGCGTTGGGACTTCACAGCGGAGCTCAAGACGAATCCTAGCATCGCCTTAGCCATGCTGCCGATGATGAGCAAGCGTATTCGTGAGCTGGAAGAACGCCTCGAAGAGCAGTCCCAGTAGGCGGATACGATGCTCGAACACGAGGCTCGCCGGCTAAAGACGCGCTAGAGCAGCAGGGCCACTGGTTTCTCTAGCAGGCCCCGGATCTCGTTGAGGAACTTCGCGCCTTGCACGCCGTCCGTCACCCGATGGTCGGCGGACAAGGCAACCTTCATCAGCCTTCCCACCGCGATCTCACCATCGCGCACGATCGGCACGTCCCGAACCGCCCCAACGCCCAGAATCGCGGACTGTGGCGGCTGGATGATCGCGATCAGCGTCTCCACGTCAAAGGCGCCGAGGTTGCTCACCGTGAACGTTCCTCCTGTGTACTCATCCGGCTTTAGGGAACCGGCCTTCGCGCGCTGAGCAAGGTCGCGGCTAGCGTTAGAGATATCGATCAGCGTTTTGCTGCCGCAGTCTGGGATCGCGGGCGCGATCAGCCCGTCGTCCAGCGCGATTGCGATGCAGATATTGATTGCCCCATGTTGCTGGATGCTGTCATCGACGAACCAAGTGTTGAACGCGGGATGTTCCTCAAGGGCCAGTGCCGAGGCCTTGACGATTACGTCGTTTACGCTCACGTGTAGCTCGTTGTGGTGTACGTCATTGAGCTGGTGACGCATACGCTCGGCGTCCGCCATATCGATGTCTACCGTGATGTAATAGTGCGGCGCTTCGCGTTTGCTCTGTGCCATGCGTCGCGCGATGGCCTGGCGCATCTTGCTCATCGCCACTGGCTGCGGCCCCGATGGCTGTAATGTCCCTGGTGCTGCGCCGGACGCGCTCTTGGCGGCCTCAACGTCCCTACGGACGATTCGGCCATCCGGACCCGTTCCCTGCAATGTCGAAAGATCGATCCCTCGCTCGGTTGCCAGCTTGCGCGCGACGGGAGAAGCGCGCACCCGCCCGTTCGTGCGAAGCGCGGAACCGGGCTGGGTAGGGCGCGGGGCGCCCGGCTGGCTTCCTTGCGTTGCTGGCGGCTCCGCTTTCGGCTCGGCCGTGGACTCCGCAACCGCGGGCGCCTTCGCAGGCGGTGATTCGGCTGCCGCTGCCGGCGGCGGCGCGGCGGTCGAGCCCGTGTACTGTGAAATGTCGTCTTCGGGCGCTGCGATTACAGCGATCGGCGTACCAACGTCCACGGTGGCGCCCTCCTGCGCGAGCACCTTGCGGAACGTGCCCGACTCGAACGCTTCGATCTCAACATTCGCTTTGTCAGTCTCGATCTCAGCGATGATCTCACCGCGCTCAACCGGGTCCCCTTCGTTCTTGATCCAGCGGATGATGGTACCTTCGGTCATATCGGCGCCCATCTGCGGCATGACGACTTCAGAGATCATCCGTCTTGTCCTCGAACACTCGTCGACCGCGGAATCTCCTGCTTCCCGCGTTGGAGAAGCGCGACGAGATCATCAACTTGCATGATCCACGACTGGCCTGGCTCCGAGTTTGAGAAGATCTCGATCTTGTGCGCTCCCTCCTCGAAAAAGATCTCAGCCAAGTGCTTGTTATTGGCCCAGAGTTCGAATACAAGGGAATCATGATGAGGCATGTCCGCGATCATGGTTTCGACATCCGCAGACTTCAGTGCCGTCCTCTCAACGTTCCTCATCATATTGTTAGTCCTAGACCAGCGCTTTCGCCGCTGCGGCGATTTGCGCAGGTTGTGGCAGCGCCGCCTGCTCCAGCTCCTTGGCGTACGGCATCGGCACGTCCGCGCCACCGATACGGGCGACGGGCGCATCCAGCTCGTCGAAGGCGCGCTCCATGATGATCGCTGATATCTCGCCCGCGAAGCCACCGAACTTCCAGTCGTCCTCGACGATAACCACTCGATGCGTCTTAGATACGGAGCGGACGATCGTGTCGATGTCGAGCGGGTTCAGTGTGCGTAGATTGATCACCTCGGCGACGATACCATCGGCTGTAAGCAAGTCAGCAGCTAGCGTGCACTGGTAGACGCTGCCGGAATAACCGATGAGCGTAACGTCCTTACCTTCGCGATGGACTTCAGCCTGGCCAAAAGGTATCGCGACATCGCTATCGGGCACCTCGCCCTTGCGCCCGTAGAGCGCTGTGTGCTCGATGAAGATGACTGGGTTCGGATCGGTGAAGGCGGTCTTGAGCAGTCCTCGCGCGTCCGCCGCTGTATACGGTACGACGACGCGCAGCCCCGGGATGTGCGCGTACCACCCTTCCAGGCTGTGCGAGTGTTGGCTAGAGAGCTGGCTCCCCGCGCCGCTTGCCATGCGGATGATCATTGGGCAGTGGATCTGACCTCCAGACATGTACGAAATCTTCGCCGCATTGCTCACGATCTGGTCGAACGCGAGCAAGCTAAAGTTGATCGTCATCAGCTCCACCATAGGACGCAGTCCGCCCATCGATGCGCCGATGCCGCAGCCGACGATGACGGCTTCGGAGATCGGCGTGTCACGCACGCGCTCCGGGCCGTACTCTTCGAGAAACCCCTTGGTCACGGAGTACGAGCCTCCATACGCCCCAATGTCTTCGCCCATGAAGACGACTCGTGGATCGGCGGCCATCTCTTCGTGGAGTGTCAGGCGCAAGGCCTCCCGAAACGTGATCTCAGGCACCATCGGCCTCGCGATACACGTCGCGGTAGAGCGCTTCAGGCGGCGGCTTGGGGCTCTCCTCGGCGAAGCGCACGGCCTCGTTCACCAGGTGCTCGATCTCCTGCTGAAGCGCTGAGAAAGCTGGCTCATCGATCAAGCCGTCGGCTTCTAGTTTGCTGCGGAACTTCGTGATTGGATCGAGATCGCGCCAGCGCTGCACCTCTTGCTTGTCTCGGTAGAGCTCCGGGTCGGCCATGGAGTGGCCGCGGAAGCGGAAGCAGATCGCCTCCAGGAACGCTGGGCCACGTCCGGCGCGCACCTGTCGCGCCACTCGCTCCGTGGCTTCGTACATCGACAGCACGTCCATGCCGTCTACCTGCTCGGCCGGTATTGCGTACGCTTCGGCGCGCTTGTATACCTCGATGACTGCGGAGACCTTTCGGATGTCGGTGCCCATGCCGTAGAAGTTGTTTTCGCAGAGGAAAATGATCGGTAGCTTCCAAACGGCGGCCAGGTTGAGCGACTCGTGGAACATGCCTTGGTTCACCGAGCCGTCGCCAAACACACAGAGGACGATCCGGCCGTTGCCGAGTCGCTGGTTCGCCAGCGCGAGCCCGCAGGCGAGCGGCAGGTGACCTGCGACGATTGCGTAACCGCCCATGAACGAGCGCTCGGCGTCAAATAGGTGCATCGAGCCGCCTTTGCCGCGGCTCACGCCGGTGTCTTTGCCGAATAGTTCAGCCATGATGCGACCCGGTTCCACGCCGCGTGCTAGCGCGTGGCCATGGTCGCGGTAGTGTGTGATCACGTGGTCGTCGTCATTCAAAGCGCTGATAGCGCCCGTCGCCACGGCCTCCTCTCCGATGTAGAGGTGCAGGAAGCCGGCGATCTTTTGGCGCGAGTACATCTCCGCCGCCTTCTCTTCGAAGCGGCGCATCAGCATCATTTTGCGCAGCAGCTCGATGAGTTGGGGCTTTTCGAGCGCTTCGGCTTCGGGCTTCTCGGCGACCCGCATCATGTGTCCAGAGCCACACTTGCGCATCCGCAACTCGAGTCGAAGATAGACGCCTGAAGGTGTTGCTCACCGTTCATCCGTGCCATTTTGTGGCTCATGACTCCGTCCAGAAGTGAATCGCTTCGCCATCTACGGCGAGTGCAGCTTCCTTCACGACTTCCGATAGCGTCGGGTGGGCGTGCACGGTCCACCCCAGCTCGCGCGGCGTCGTCTCCAACGCGCTACCGAGCGATGCTTCGGCCAGCAGCTCGGTCGCGTCCTGTCCGATCATGTGGTAGCCGATTATTTCGCCTGTCGCCGCGTTCACAACCAGCTTAACCAGCCCGTCTGTCTTGTCCATCGCGATCGCCTTGCCGTTGCCGCGGTAGGGGAACGCGCCCGTCTTAACGTCGATGCCGCGTTCCTTCGCCTGCGCTTCGGTCAGTCCCAGGCTCGCTACCTGCGGTTGGCAATACGTGCAGCGCGGCATCTTTTCGTAGTCGAGCGGCAGAGGATCGCGGCCCGCGATCGTCTCCGCAGCGATCACGCCCTGCGCCGACGCGACGTGCGCTAGCTGCAGCTTGCCCGTCACGTCGCCAATGGCGAAGACTCCTGCGACGTTCGTGCGCATGCGCTCATCGACGGCGATGCTGCCGCCCTCGAGCGAGACGCCGAGCGCTTCGAGGCCTAGATTGTCGGTGTTCGCCGCCATGCCGATTCCGATCAGTACCTTGTCGGCAACAAGCTCGTCGTCCGTGCCGTTTGCGCTGACAGTGACGGTCGCCTTGCCGTTCGCGACCTGCACGCCCGCAACCTTAACCCCGGTCCGGTATGCGATGCCTTGCTGCTTGAACGAGCGTTCGAGCTGCCGGCTGATGTCGGCGTCCTCCAGCGGCAGTAGCCGGTCGAGCAGCTCGACGATCGTGACGTTCGCACCGTAAGCCCGATAGAAGTATCCGAACTCGCAGCCGATCGGGCCGCCGCCGACGATGACAACGTTCTCGGGCTGCTCTCGTAGGGACAGCGCGTCGTGGCTCGTCATGACGACCTCGCCGTCGACTTCAATCCCTGGCAGGCTGCGCGCGTGTGCGCCCGTCGCGATGATGACACTGTCCGCCTCCACAATGTCGCCATTCGGTTGCACCGCAATCTCCCGCCCGCTCTTGAGCTGTGCCCGGCCATTGATCACAGGAACCTTGTTCTTCTTGAGCAAGAACTCGACGCCTTTGACCATCCGCTCCACAACCTTGCGGCTGCGGTCGATGGCTACGCCCATGTCCACGTGTAGCGCGTCGTACGTGATGCCGAAGTCCGTGCTGTCGCGGAAGAGGTGAACGAGTTCTGCGTTCCATAGCAGTGCCTTGCTGGGGATGCAGCCCCAGTTCAGGCATAGCCCGCCGACTCGCTCTTCTTCGATCATAGCGGCCTTTAGGCCAAGCTGCGCTGCGCGTATCGCTGCGACGTAGCCGCCCGGCCCGCCCCCAATGATCGCGACATCGTACTTCGCCATTACTCCGTACCCTTCGATACAGTCAGCAGCTCGAGCCCAACCTGGCGGTGCGCGCGATACGAGCTGCGCACGAGCGGCCCGGCCGCCACGTTGCGGAAGCCCAGCTCCCGGCCGAGCGTCACGAACGGTTCGAACTCGTCCGGCGGCCAGTACCGGACGACTGGCAGGTGGCTCTCGCTTGGGCGAAGGTACTGGCCGATCGTGAGCAGATCGACTCCAGAGGCCCTAAGGTCGCTCATGACATCGAACACTTCGTCGGGCGTTTCGCCCAGCCCAACCATCAGGCCGGACTTCGTAAGCATCGAGGCGGTCATTTCCTTCGCGCGGCGCAGCAGCTCCAGCGAGCGCGTGTAGCGCGCCTTAGGTCGTACGTGACCGTATAAACGCGGCACAGTCTCGATGTTGTGATTCAGGACGAACGGTCGCGCCTGCACGACGGTCGTGAGCGCGTCCCAGTTGCCCATGAAGTCCGGGATCAACACTTCCACCCGCACGTTGCAGCTATCCCTGCGAATAGCGTTGATGCAGCCCGCGAATATCGGCGCGCCGCCGTCGGGCTGGTCGTCGCGGTTCACCGCCGTGATGACAACATATTCCAGCCCAAGCGTTCGAACGGCCCGTGCAACCCGCATCGGCTCCAGCCAGTCGAGGCCCTGTTCGGGCCGGCCAGTCGTCACGGCGCAAAAGCCGCACGCGCGCGTACAGACGTCGCCCAGGATCATGAACGTGGCGGTGCCGGAGTTGAAGCACTCGCCTATGTTCGGGCAACGCGCCTCCTCGCACACGGTATGCAGCTCGTGCTCGCCTAGCAACGACTTGATGCGGTGGTAACGGTCGCCAGCAGGGAAGCGCACCTTCAACCAGTCCGGCTTGGGTTCGCGGGTCGTTCGAACCCGCGGCTCGAGCGGGATAACCGTTGCGTCCACCGTCATAGCGCCATCACCGCCGCTTCGGGCTCAGGTGCTTCTTCCTGATCGCGTTCCAGCATCTCAAGTTCGAAGACGTTGCCGAACGACTGCACAACCGCGTCCATGACCGCGTCCATGCGCGGCGTAGGGGCGGGCATCTGCCCGCCCTGGTCGGCCCAAGAGCCGCTGCTACGGCCACGAAAAGTCTCCGCCATCGACGTCATCGAAACGCCGGCCAGGCCGCACGGAACGATATGAG
>JBKKBW010000156.1:0-4683 GCA_046713635.1 Dehalococcoidia bacterium | reverse complement strand
GACGGAGCGGTTGAGGTCGCGCGTGAGGTGATGCTGCACCAGACCTGCGGACTGATAAAGGATGAGCAGTAGCAGCGTTGCAGCGAGGAAGCCGTCGAGCGGGATGAAGTACAGGGCCCAACGCGCTTCCGCTAGCACGATGCCGATCGCGGCTGAAAAGATGAGCGCGCGATACGCGTCCGCCTCGGCCTCGCGGAAGACTTCGACAGCGAGCAACATGCTGAACAGTCCGACCGCGAACGACGCGGGTAGCAGGCCGACGTCGAACTCATAGACGACCGCAAAGAACGCAAACGCTGAGAGGTATGTGAGGATGTTGAGCAGCAGCCGTCCCAACGCGTACGACGGGCCGTGACTGATCGTTGTGACATACTCACCGTAGAGTCCGGCCGACAGCAGCCCAGCGGCGACGATGACGGCGGGGGCTGTGCGATAGCCGCTGACCACTTCGTCGAGGAAGAGGCCGCTGGCCAGTGCGAAGAGGACTGGGACGAACAGGAACGGCGCGGTGTCGCTCCAGCGCTGCAGCGACGCGCGCGGATGGCTGCGCATGATGCCATCGGTACCGAGGCCGACGAGCGCGACGACGACGAGCAGGATCCAGGGCTTGGTGGGCTCGACGGCAACGAAGAGCGCGACGCCGATGGCGTAGAGGACGGATAGTAGCGGGATGTACGCCGTGCGCGGGATACCGCTCAGGTCGAAGGTGGCGGGCTCACTGTCTCGCCACGAGGTGTCATCGATGGTGGTTTGGGTCATACCGCGCCGATAGGTCGCGGGAATCGAGCCGCTCCCCAGGACTGTGCAATCGTACGCTTGAAGCGGCGAACGATCAAACACAAGCACGTAGGAGGCACTAGAGATCGGTGAATATGCGCTTCGGTTAGCTTGTAGGAACCCCAGTCGTAGGTTCAGATGTCCAGACTGCGAGCGCGGACAGTACGTCGAGTAGCTTTTCCGGCCAATGATCACCGAGGACGGCCAGGTCGAGGCGTGCCTGGGTTTGACCTAACCAGAGCGCAGTGGATTGCATGCCGGCGAGCACGTCTCGAGGCGAGCCACCATCGCCAGCGTGGATGACGATCATGCCTTCGCCTTGCTGGACGGAGACGACGCCTGCTTCGTGCGCGAGTGCTCGAACACGGACGACGAAGAGCAGGTGCTCGACCGCGGGTGGTGGCGGACCGAATCGATCGCGTAGCTCTTGCTCGATCGCCGCACCCTGCGCCGTCGCTTCGACAGCAGCCATGCGCTGGTAGAGCGAAAGTCGCAGATTGAGATCGTCGACGTAGGACTCTGGTATGTGTGCAGTCAAGGGGAGATCGATCGTGAGCTGCTGCTGCATCTTCGGCTTGGGTGGCGTGCGCCCGTCACGAAGCGCCTTGAGCCGCTCGACGGCGTCGGACAAAAGCCGAATGTAGAGATCGAACCCGACCGTGCCGATGTGGCCGCTCTGGTCCGCGCCGAGCAAGTTACCCGCGCCTCGAATCTCCAGATCGCGCTGAGCGATCTGAAATCCCGCGCCTAGTTCCGTGGCCTCGAAGATCGCCTGCAGCCGTTTCTGGGCCTGCTCCGAAAGCGAGCGGTACTTCTCGAAGAGCAGGTACGCGTACGCGCGCGCGGCGCTCCGCCCGACGCGGCCGCGCAACTGGTACAGCTGGGCGAGGCCGCGCTTATCGGCTTTGTGGATGATGATCGTGTTGACGTTAGGGATATCGAGTCCGGACTCGATGATCGTCGTGCAGACGAGTACGTCCACCTTGCCATCGATGAAGTGCAGCATAACTTGTTCCAGCACATCCTCGTGCTGCTGTCCATGACCGATTCCAATCTCAGCCTCCGGCACGAGCTTGCGGAGCTGCGCGGCGATCATCTCGATGTCGTGGACGCGGTTGTGGACGAAGTAGACCTGCCCGCCGCGTTCCAGCTCGCGCAAAATCGCTTCGCGTACGATATGGTCGTCGTACTCCGTGACATACGTCTTGATCGGGAGCCGTTGTTCGGGCGGCGTCTCCATCGTGGACATATCGCGGATGCCGCTGAGCGACATGTGGAGCGTTCGCGGGATCGGCGTCGCGGAGAGCGTCAGGACATCGACTTCACGGCGAACCTGCTTTAGCTTCTCCTTGTGGCCGACGCCGAAGCGCTGTTCCTCATCGATAACAACGAGGCCAAGGTCTTTGAACGACACGTCCTTCTGTAGCAGCCGGTGCGTGCCGATGACGATGTCCACTGAGCCGTCTTTCAGCCCATCGACGACCGCCTGTTGTTCGCGCGGCGAGCGGAATCGCGAGAGCATATCCACGCGCACCGGGAAGCCAGCGAGGCGTTCCGTAAACGTGGTGAAGTGCTGCTGGGCGAGGACGGTCGTTGGGACGAGCACGGCGACCTGCGAACCGTCCATGACCGCTTTGAATGCGGCACGGAGCGCGACCTCTGTCTTGCCGTAGCCGACGTCGCCGCAGACGAGCCGGTCCATGGGCTGCGGGCGTTCCATGTCGGTCTTTACGTCCCGGACGGCGGCAAGCTGATCGGCTGTCTCGACGTAGGGAAACGACGCCTCCAGCTCCTGCTGCCAGGCTGTGTCGGGCGGGAAGGCGCGGCCCTCGCCGACGTGGCGTGTTGCGTAGAGGTCGAGCAGCTCGCGCGCGAGGTCCGCAACGGCGCGGCGGACCCGCTCCTTGGCACGAGTCCACTCCTGGCTGCCGAGTCGAGTGAGCGAGGGCGGCTGGTCGTTCCCGCCCATGAAGCGGCTTACGCGATCGACCTGCTCCGCGGGCACGAACAGCTTGTCACCCGCTGAATAGCGAAGCTCTAGGTACTCCCCCTCGACGTCGCCTACGCGACGGTGGACCAGTCCGGAGAAGCGCGCGATGCCGTGCTCGATGTGCACCACGTAGTCGCCGGGCGTCAGATCAGCAAGGAACGCGTCGCGCGTTGCGCCGCTGCGCTTCGGGAGGCGCCGCCGCTGCTTGACGAAGCCGAAGACTTCCGCATCCGAAAGGAGTGTCAGCGGCGGGTCGGCGGCCGTCAGGCGCCAGCCCTGCGGCAGCGAGCCCTGGACGACGTTGACCAGCCCGGCCTGCGGCTCATCGGCGGTCGCGACCAGCGCCGCGGGGATACCGTCCTCGCTGATGACCTCAGCCAGGCGCTGCGCCTGTTGCGAGACGATCACGATCGCGCGGCCGTTGCGACGCGACGCGTCAACGTCCGATGTCAGAGAGCGTAGCCTGCCACCAAAACCATCGGCTGGCGCGAAGGGCAACCGCGTCGCGGCTGTGTTGTCGATCGGAGCGGGTTCCTCTTCGTCGCGCGTGTCGAGCGCCCAACGCGAGAGATGTATTTGCTGCACATGACGATCGATGAGCGCGCGCAGATCAGCGGCGCAGACATGTGGAGACGGTATGTCCCGCGGCAGCTCCCCGCGGCCCTCCAGGTCATGGCGGATGCCTTCGACGTGATCGTCGTGCTCTTCGAGCGCGGCGGTCAGGTCAGCCGGCTCATCGATGACCACGAGAGCGTTCTTGGGCAGGTGATCGAGGAGCGTGCCGGATGCTAAGAGCGGGACGTAGAAGTTCTCCTCGGAGATGGCGTCGCCTGCGCCGATGCGGGCCAGCTCCTCCTCGAAGCGCTCGCGCGTCTCTTCGTTCAGTAATGACAGATCAAGCTTGGCGGCGAGCGGCGTGATTGCCGCTGCCAGATCGAGCACTTCTCTCGCGGCTCCGATGCGGACGTCGTTGAGTCGTTCCGTTGAACGCTGGGTGGCGGCATCGAAACGACGCACGCTCTCGATCTCGTCGCCATAGAACTCAATGCGGAGTGGATCCTGGTCGGCCGCCGGATACACGTCAACGATACCACCTCGGCGCGCGATCTCGCCCGGGCGCTCGGCGATAGGCCCCGTACGGTAGCCAAGGCTCAGGAGTGCGACCGCGAGCTTGTCGGGTGTGCTGCGCTCACCGACGCGCACGGCGACGCTGGTGCCTAGCTCGCCACGCGGTAGCGTTCGTTGCCCGAGAGCAGCACCTGAGACGACGACGATGCTTCGTTCGCCGGACGCGAGAGCATCGAGCGCGCGCAGGCGTTCGCGCAGGACATCTGGATCCGCGGGCAGCCGCTCGAAGGGAAGAGCGTCGCGCTCCGGAAACTGGTGCACCGGCAGCGAGTCGCCGAGCCAGCTAGACATCTCATCGGCTAGGGCTGCGGCCTGCGCTGGCTTCGGCGTGATGATGAGCAGCGGGCCGTCGGCATCGCGTGCCAGCGCAGCAACCACGGGGGACTTCGCCGAGTCGGGCAGGCCGAGGACGATTGGCTCACTCGACGAAGCTGCGCGATCGCGGACATCGCGCAGCCTACACGCGCGATCGATCAGCGGGAGAAGCTTCGATAGGTCCATTTTGCAAACGCCGAAACGGGCTGGTCGTCGCGCGACCAGCCCCTAAACGAGCCTATTGTAGCAGGCGGGCCTAGTTGAAGCGCTGCATGGCGGCTTCGACGCCGTCCGAGATGGCCGCCTCGATGGCATCAGCGGCGCGTTCGGCTGCGGCCTCAAGTTGCTCGCGCTCGTCGGGCGGTGGATCAGATAACACGTAATTTGCAACATGCTCGGGGTCCCAGGACGGCCTGCCGCGTACGACGGGGCGGCCGATACCGATGCGCAGCCGTGGGAAGGCGTCGGTACGA
>JBKKBW010000155.1:0-5930 GCA_046713635.1 Dehalococcoidia bacterium | reverse complement strand
GTGCAGGAGAAGCTGGACCGCGACGAAGCGCATCGCGCGAAGATCAACGAGGAGCTGACGAAGGAGAACCTACGCTACGAGCCAGGGCTGGTGATCAAGAACTTCATGTGGGTGCTGGCCGAAGACTTCGGCCTGGACAACCTGAAGGCGCGCGTCGTGCGGCCGCTGACCGGCCTGCGCGCCGGGCCGTTCTACGGCTGCTACATCCTGCGGCCATCGAAGATTCTTGGCATGGAAGAGCGCCCGGAGCGCGACCACTACCTTGAGGACATCATCGCCGCGGTCGGCGCGACGCCAATCGATTATGAGGGCAAGAACAAGTGCTGCGGCTTCCCGATCCTAACGAACAACAAGAAGAACTCGCTTACGCAGGCGGGCACGCACATCGCCGAGGCGAAGGACCAGGGCGCGGACTGTCTGGTCACGCCGTGTCCGCTCTGTCACCTGAACCTGGACGCGCAGCAGCCGAGCGCCGCCCAGGTCATCGAGCGGGAGCTTGGGGTGCCGATCCTGCACCTGCCCCAGCTCATCGGGCTGGCGATCGGCATCGACCCGAAGGAGCTGCGGATGGACCGTCACGTCATCGGCACAGCGAAGGTGATCGATAAGGTACTCGCGGCCGTCCAGGCGTAACCGCCCGCCACCTCGTGAGCATCTCAGGGCCCGACTCGGGGGCCTGCCTATTTCTAGTCATCCGGCACGCTATGATGCGACGTTTGTAGGAAGGAGGCCACGTATGCAGGTCAATCAGTTTGTGGTGAGCATCAACAGCGAGCAGCCGGAGGCGATGATCGCCTTCTATCGAGACAAGGTCGGTCTGACGGTGAATCCGGGCGTTGGTCCCGGTGCGTTCATGGCCGGATCAGCTGACTTCATCGCGCTGATCATCGAGGGACATGAAGCTGTTAGGGGTGCGACGAAAGAGCCCGAGCGCGCGATGCTGAACTTCTTCGTTGTGGATGCAGTGGCAGAGCAGAAGCGGCTGGAAGGTGTGGGTGTGAAGTTCGTGTGCAGCGCTGCCGAGGAGCCAGGCTTCGGCATCGTGGCGACGTTCGTCGACCCAGATGGGAACTACTGCCAGCTCATGCAGATGACGGGCTAGCCGCGCGGCGATCGGATGCGAACTTCGCGCTCGGCTGCGTTACGGCCTAGCGGCCAGTCACGGCTGCCGGCTCCAGCGCCCCACGTAGGACTCGTACGACCTGCCGATGTCCCAATCGTCCTTTGGCATGCCTAACGGCCGACCTTGCCAAGCAGCTCCAGCGGGAACTCTTCGAGCGTATCGATTACCAGGTCGGCGTTCTCGATTGGCGAGAGTGCGGTCGATGAGGCGCGGACCTGGATCGCGTACATGCCCGCGGCTTTAGCCGACGCGATGCCGGGAATTGTGTCTTCGACCGCGGTGCACGCTCGTGCCGGCACGCCGAGCAGGTCGGCGGCGCGCAGGTAGATGTCGGGCGCTGGCTTTGGGTGTTCGATCTGGTCGGCGGTTACGGCGGCAGGGAAACGTCCGGTCAGGCCGGTGCTCTCCATGACGGCGTCATACCACGGCTGGATCGACGAGGTAGCGACGGCGAACGGCACGTCGCGCCGCTCGAGCTCATCGAGCAGCGGAACGACGCCAGGGAGCGTCGGGCGCAGCTGGCGCAGGCATTCGACGAGAACGTCATTGAAGTCTGCGAGATAGCTGTCCATTCGCACCGGAAGGCCGACGATCGTGAGGACTTCGCGCCAGGTGACTTCGATACTCGTTCCGAGCAAGTGTTTATAGCGTTCCCATTCGATGCGCTTGCCTTTGCGGCCGATCATGATGTTCACGGCATCGAAGAACGCCGGCTCCGTGTCAGCGAGGACGCCATCCATATCGAAGACGACCGCCTGATAGGCCTGCCCTGAGCTTGCCGAACGGGTCATGACAGATTGTACGACGCCAGGGTCTCGAACTCCGGCGTTTGCTCAGACAGCCAGACCTTCACGAACTCGATTCGGCGGACGAGCATGGTTGGGCCGCTCGCATCGTTGTGGTGCTGCGCGATCGTCGTCTTTAGCTGTGCCAGTCCTTCGTTCGACGTGAAACGCGCAATGCTGACGTGTGGCAGAAAGACGCCGTCGTCTATCGAGTAGCGCGGCACCTGCGGCAGTCCTTCGGTCAGCAGCGAATTGAGCGCGCGGATGCGGCCACCATCGTGTACCTCGATGAAGACGACCTCGGGAAAGCCCGCGATCACACCAAGCTGCGCCTCGAAGGCTGGTTGGCCGGCAAATAGCTCTTTGGCCTTCGCGGCGATGCGGGGGACGTCTTCGCGTAGGACGTCGTCTATATAGGAACGCTTGATCACCTGGAAGCCGGCACCCTTGACGCTCATGTGCCAGTAATCCTCGGGGTATGGCTCAACGCCGGGGATGCCCGCGAAGCGCTCGATGGCTGATGAGATGTATAGCTGCGCCGCCGCGTCTTCGATGCGGATGAGGAAGGCGAGGTACTGCGCGCGTCCGCGGGTGAACGCGTGCTCGCTTGTGCTGTCGGCCAGGCGGAGCAACTCAAGGCGGTCGAACGCGGCGCGGGCGTCCTCGAATGTGGATTCGATTTGTGGCACGCTCTGCCTCACTCCCCGACGATCCTGCGAAGTGAACACACTTGATTGAACGTGCGAGAAAGAGACTTTTTCTTCGGTTTCGAATCTGGAAGCGGCGATTTTTCTTGATTGAGTGAGTCGCCCAGAGCTGCTGGCCAACTTGATTGAATTGTAGAAATTACGGCTCGCGGGACCCGGCTGAACCTGCGCACTTGATTGTTTCACCGAAGTGGACACCTGTTCTCGCAGTTGGCATGCTCGTCCAGAAAAAACCTCGTTTTCTGCATATGCTGATGATCATCAGCATCATCCGTCTGTGAACCACCCTATCGTGAAGGGTTGGCCAACATAGTGATATTACGAACGGGCGGAAGTATCTCCAAGCGACAAATGTCATCCCGTGTTCTGTTTCATCGCTGGCTGTTGGTGCTCCCCGAGGCGACCTTCGGTCGCAGGGCCGGTTACGACCGCCCCTACATGGAGCGGGAGAGAAGAGCTGCGTTAGCTTATCTTCGTGACCGTAAAGCGCAGTAGTCCCTTCGGGGCGCTTACCTGGGCTTCGTCGCCGACTCGCTTGCCGAGGAGCGAGCGGCCAACGGGCGACTCGTTGCTAATCTTGCCTTCCTTGGGGTCGGCTTCGGGCGCGCCGACGATTGTATACGTAGTTTTCTTACCGTCGGCGTCGGTGAGATGCACGGTCGAACCAATCTGGACGGCGGAGGCGTGGTGGGCCTGTTCTTCGTCGATGATCTTGGCGTCCTGGACGAGCTTTTCCAGCGTGAGGATGCGTCCCTCAACGAACGCTTGGTCGTTCTTGGCGTCGTCGTACTCGGCGTTGTTCTGCGTGCTGGCCAGCTCTTTGGCCTGGCGAATGCGCTCGGCGACTTCGGGCCGGCGGCCGTGCTTCAACTGATCGAGCTCCTTTTCCAACCTCGCCAGACCTTCCTCGGTGAGGAGCACTGGTTGATCGGGCATGGCGGCAATACCTTCCTTAAAATAAGAGCGACTGAGGGACAGACCCCTCAGCCACTGAATGTCAACTCGTCGCGCCTCAGTATACACCTACGTCCGAAAGGCTGTAAAGCACACCCCAGGGAGCCAACAGGGCCGCCGGAGATGGCGGCCCTGCGAGTGTCGGTCGTTCCGTTGCCGTTCTGAAGTCTAGTAGTCCATCGGCGGAGGCGCCATCGGAGCTGCCGAGGGTGCTTCTGGGATATCCGCGATAAGCGACTCGGTCGTCAGGAGCATGGCCGCGATGCTGGCAGCGTTTTCGACGGCAGCGCGGACAACTTTCGCGGGATCGATGATTCCCTTCTTCAGCATGTCGCCATAGACGTTCTTGTCGGCATCGAAGCCGAAGGCGTCCTTCCCCTCGCGGACTGTGTTGACGACCACGGAGCCTTCCTCGCCGGAGTTCTCCGCGATCTGGCGGAGCGGTTCTTCAAGCGCCTTGCGGAGGGTCAGCACACCGGTGCGCTCGTCGCCCTCGAGCGTCTCCGCGAGCTTGTCGAGTTTCGGCATGACGCGGATGAACGCGACACCGCCGCCCGGCACGATGCCTTCCTCAACAGCGGCGCGAGTCGCTGATAGCGCATCCTCGACGCGGAGCTTCTTCTCCTTGAGCTCGACTTCCGTCGCGGCGCCGACTTTCACGACGGCGACGCCGCCAGCGAGCTTAGCCAGCCGCTCTTGTAGCTTCTCCCGATCGAAGTCTGACGTAACTTCGTCGATCTGCGACTTGAGCTGCTTGATGCGCGACTGGATCGCTTCGTCTGTGCCGTGGCCTTCGATGATCGTGGTGTCGTCTTTAGTCGAGACAACCTTGCGGGCACGGCCGAGGTCGGCGACCTGCGCGTTGTCGAGCTTACGACCCATCTCCTCGGTGATGAACGTGCCGCCGGAAAGGATCGCGATGTCTTCGAGCATCGCCTTACGGCGATCGCCAAAGCCAGGCGCCTTGATAATCAGCGCGTTGATTGTACCGCGCAGTTTGTTCACAACGAGTGTGGCGAGCGCTTCTCCATCGCAGTCGTCGCAGATGATGACCAAGTTCTTTGTCACCTGAAGGACGCGCTCCAGGACCGGTAGGATGTCCTGGACCGCAGATATCTTCTTATCAGTGATCAGAATGTAAGGGTCGTCGATCTCCGCTGCCATGCGCTCCGTGTTCGTGACGAAGTACGGCGAGACGTAGCCGCGGTCAAACTGCATACCTTCGACGAATTCAGTTTCGAGGCGCAGTCCACGTGATTCTTCGACCGTGATCACGCCGTCCTTGCCAACCTTCTCCATGACCTCGGCGATCGTTTCGCCGACCAGCGGATCGTTCGCGGAGTTGGCTGCGACTTGGGCGATCTGTTCTTTGCCAAGTACGGGCTTCGCCATGGCGCGGAATGCGTCGACGACAGTCAAGACACCTTGTTGAAGTCCGCGCTGTAGTGCGAGCGGGTTGGCGCCGGCAGCGACGTTCTTCATACCTTCAGTGACGAGCGCCTGTGCGAGCACGGTTGCAGTTGTGGTGCCGTCGCCAGCCACATCGTTCGTCTTGCTGGCGACTTCCTTCGCGAGCTGGGCACCCATGTTCTCGAACGGGTCCTTCAGTTCGATCTCTTTTGCGATCGATACGCCGTCATCGACCACGGCTGGCGCGCCGAACTTCTTCTCAAGAATGACCTTGCGTCCGCGTGGGCCGAGCGTGACCTTCAGCGCGTCCGCGAGCGCGTCGACGCCAGCCTTCAGCGATCGTCGTGCCTCTTCGTCAAAGACGAGTTGCTTCGCCATTGCGTTCTCTCCTTTTCCGTGTTGCTGCGGGTATTACTCTACTTTGCAGAGCACGTCCTTTTCAGAGAGGACGATGTACTCTTCCTGATCGATCTTGATCTCCTGACCGGAGTATTTGGCGTAGAGAACGCGATCCCCGACCTTGACGTCCATCGGAATGCGCTTGCCATCGTCGTCCACGCGGCCTGGGCCTGCTGCCAGGACTTCGCCCTGCTGGGGCTTTTCCTTGGCGGTATCCGGGATGATGATGCCACCCCGCTTTTCCTCGGCGGCATCGAGACGCTTGACCAGGATGCGGTCGGCGAGAGGCTGAACCTTCATTTCTGCAGGACTCCTTTCGAGTGATTCTGAACGAACTGTCCGAAATGTTGACCGGCCCGCCAGACGCGAGCCGAAGTCATTTGGGCACGATCTGCCCAATCTGGGCCTGTTGGGACACTTGATCCGAAGGGGGGGACGCCAAAATGGCAATCGAAAAACAATTCTGTCGCGCTAACTCAATTAAATATAACGCGTTACAGCTTATTTTCGGTGTCCAGCCCGCCGATTGAATCCCGGCGCGTCCGTCACCCC
>JBKKBW010000154.1:0-3447 GCA_046713635.1 Dehalococcoidia bacterium | reverse complement strand
CCATGAGACTCGATCAGGAGATCGGGTGTCTTTTCGCCACTCTTTTCCTTGAGGAACGTGACGCTTCCGCCGGCCCTGCAGAAGTTGTATGCATACTTCAAGGCACGGTCGTTATCTAGTTGCTCCTCCGAACTCGATGCGTCCACTATCTTGTTCTGCAGATACCATTCGTATCCTTGCGCCTCGGATCGGGCGATTGACTCTAGTAACGGCAGGCGATCTTCCCCGTATATCTCAGCGACTTTCCTCACGGTCTCTTCCATGGTCATCGCTCGACTATTCACTCCTCGGCGCCGGCAGCCGTCGGTCCCGCATCCGCTGTAGCTCTCGACGCGTCTGCTCCAGCTCCGCCTCGATGTCGATCAAGCGCTGTCGCATGCGGAAGATGACGTCCACCCCAGCCAGGTTGACGCCTAAGTCCGCCACCATCCGCTGTATTTCGCGTACCCGCTCGATATCCGAAGGCGAGTACATCCGCCGTCTGCCGCTCGAGCGTGAGGGCGCTACGAGCCCGGCGCGCTCGTAGTAGCGCAGCGTCTGCTGATGCACGCCCACTATCCGGGCAGCAACGCTAATCACGTAGCACGGCTCGTCGTAGGTCAACTCGTCGTTGCTCAAGCGTTCACCCCCGCAGTCTCTGCTTCTTGCGCGGCCCGCAGTTGCTCGAACAGCTCCTTCTCCTTGTCGCTCAGCCTGTTCGGCAGCTGCACCTGTAGGGCGGCCAGAAGGTCGCCACGCTTTCCGTCGCTCAGTCCGGGCATCCCGAGGCCCTTCAAGCGAAACTGCTTGCCGTTCTGGCTGAGTGGTGGAATCGTCAGCATGACTTTGCCCGTCAATGTCGGCACCTCGACCTCGCCTCCCAGCACGGCGGTCGTTACCGGTACCTGCGCGTTGGTCGCCAGGTTCTTGCCTCGGCGTTCGAACGTCGGATGTGGTCGAACGCTTATCACCAGAACAAGGTCTCCTGTGCCGCCTTCGCCTGCGATGCGAACGCGCGAGCCGGTGTCGACGCCGGCCGGTATCTTCACTTCAATCCGCCTCGGCTTGACGATCACTCCAGCGCCTTCGCATACGTGGCAGACCGCGTCACCGATGCGTCCCTGGCCACTGCAGGAAGCGCACGGACTCTCCGACATGAGTTGGACCGCGCGCGTTGTTCCCCTCAGCGCCTCTTCGAGCGTGACCTCGATCGCGGCTTCCGTCTGCTGGCGCTGCGCTTGCCCGCGGCGGCCAAAGATGTTGCCGAATAGACTGCCCAGGTCCGCCGACCCGTCCAGGCCGGACAGGTCCCCAAACTCGAAGCGGACGTTTCCGCCGTCCGGGCCCGCGTACCGGTATGCCTGACTCCCGCGCTGCCCGCCAGCGCCCCGCTGGCGCTGCATCTCCTCGATCTGATCGGCGTGCTCCCACTGGTCGCCGTATTTGTCGTACTTCTTGCGCTTGTCGTCGTCGGAGAGGACCTCGTAAGCGGCGTTGATCTCCTTGAAGCGCGCCTCTGACGCCTTGTCGCCTGGATTGACGTCCGGGTGGTGCTCTCGCGCCAGCTTCCGATAGGCGGTTCGAATATCCTTCTTCGGAGCGCCCTTCGCGATCCCGAGGGTGGCGTAGTAGTCCTTCTTAGCCATGTCTTACGATAGCGAAACTAGGCAAATATGGCAAAGTGAAAGGTATGTATAGTGATAGTAGGACTATCAAGAGACTTGACAGTGGAGAATTGGGATGGTTAGAATAACAACCGTAATGAGGTAAGCACCAAACCCGGCGGCGGCAAATTCAATTCTAGGAGGTGCCAGAGAATGGCAAACGTAGTCCGATGGGATCCCTTTCGTGAGATAGCAGACCTACAGCAGACCATGGACCGATTCTTCGATCGCGGCGTCGGTCGTATTCTCGCTCGCGGCGAGAACGGTACCGACGTCTACTTTCCTCTCGATCTCTACGAGACCGAGAACGACGTGGTCGTCAAAGCCTCGCTCCCGGGTGCCCGGCCTGAGGACGTAAACGTCTCAGTCAACGGCGATGTCCTGTCCATCAAGGCCGAGACCAAGTCCGAGTCCGAGGAGAAGCAACCGAACTATTACCGGCAGGAGCGCCGCTTCGGCGTCAGCCAGCGAGCCCTTCAGCTTCCGGTTCGGGTAGACGCCGACAAGGCGAACGCCGACTTCGAGCATGGAGTGCTCACGCTGCGCCTGCCGAAGGTCGCCGAGGCGCGCCCCAAGACCATCGAAATCAAGCCAAGGAACGTCATCGAGTCCCCTGCAACGGGGCCATCCTGAACCCTCGCAGCTTCTTGACCTTCCGCTAACCGCCGGGTGTAGGGCAGCCGCCGTCTCGCTGGGACGGCGGCATCTTTCTCTTAAGCTCGCAGGGAGGAGTCTGGCTTGATCTAACTGGCGGACGAGAGTAGCATTAGTGTACTTGGTACACTAATGCCATACGACTACATCATCGTCGGGTCCGGGATAGCGGGCCTCTACGCCGCGCTGCTAGCCCGCGAACACGGCAGTGTACTCGTCCTCACGAAGGGCTCCATCGACGAGTGCAATACCCGCTACGCCCAGGGCGGAATCGCGGCCGCGGTTGGTCCTGACGACTCGGCAGCGCTCCATCTTAAGGACACGATCGCCGCAGGCGCTGGCCTCGTCGACGAAGAAGCCGCGCGTATCCTCGCCTCCGAGGCTGCCGGGCGCATCCAGGACCTCGTCCGCTTCGGCGTACCGTTCGACAGCATCGACGGCGCGGTCGCGCTCGGCCGCGAGGGCGCACACAGCCGGCCGCGCATCATGCACGCCGGCGGCGATGCAACCGGCGCCCACATCGAGCTGTCATTGTCCTCGCTCGCGCGCATGTCGAACGTCGCAATCAAAGAGTACTGCCAGGTCGAAGACATCATCACGGAACACGGCAGCGCAGCGGGGGTCGCGACGCTCGATTCGCGAACGCGCAGTCACGACACATTCGAGGGCCAGTCCATCGTCCTCGCGACGGGTGGCGTCGGCCAGCTCTACCGCGTGTCGACGAACCCGGCGGTCGCGACTGGCGATGGCGTGGCCATCGCCTATCGAGCCGGTGCAGAGATCACCGACATGGAGTTCGTGCAGTTCCATCCGACGGCTTTGCGGGTCGCGGGCGTTCCGGTCTTTCTCATCAGCGAGGCTGTTCGTGGTGAAGGTGGCTTGCTCAGAGCTGCGGACGGGCGCCGATTCATGCCGGAGTACGACGAACGCGCCGAACTCGCCCCGCGCGATATCGTCGCGCGCGCCATCCACACCGAGATGTCGCGCTCAGGCAGCGGCTGCGTCTATTTGGACGTGACGCATCTGGCTGCTGAGCGCGTACGCGCCCGCTTCCCCCAGATCTACCGCTACTGTTTGGATAATGGCCTCGACATGACTGAGCAACCGATACCGGTGTCGCCGGCCGCGCACTACATGATGGGCGGCGTGC
>JBKKBW010000153.1:0-7447 GCA_046713635.1 Dehalococcoidia bacterium | reverse complement strand
GCTGGTACCCGCGCCCGATGCCGAGGTCGACGCGGCCATTCGAGAGTATGTCGAGAAACGCGTAGTCTTCCGCGACTCGCACGGGATGGTTGAGCGGCAGCACGACAACGCCGGTACCGAGCCGGAGCTTCTTGGTACGGCTGGCAATCGCAGCGAGCGTCAGTGCGGGCGTCGCGCAGTGGCCGTACTCGCGGAAGTGATGCTCGGCCGGCCAGACCGAATCGAAGCCGTAGTCCTCGGCGCCGACCATGAAGTCCATCTGCTCATCGATGATCTCTTTGGAGGTTCGTCCGGCGGGCCGCTCGAAGAGGTGCAGCTGTCCGAAACGCATCGAGGGCGTGTCTCCTGCCGAGCCTTAGGAGCGACTCGGTACCGCGCCGCCGAAACGCTCGCGGATGATCGTCTCCGACTCGTTCACGATGTCGCGGAAGATCTGCGCCGCGGGCTTGATCTCGTGGATGCCGCCTGATCCCTGTCCTGCCGGAAGGAACGTTCTGTTCACGTCGAAGATCTTCGTGTGTCCCATGTAGTCCATCACATGGTTCTGTATCGAAACGCCCGCCTGCATCGGGAACGCCTGGATGTCTTCTGTGTGCGTCTCCCACTCCTGCGCATAATCCGTCTTGATCGTGCGCGCGGGCTTGCCCGTGTAGGCGCGCGTTCGCATCGTGTCGTCGTCGTGCGCCTGCACGATCGCCTCGCGATAGCCCTGCGCGGCCTGCGATTCTTCGGAGGCGATGAAGCGCGTGCCGATGACGACGCCCTGCGCGCCCAGCGCAAGACACGCGACTACGCCCCTCCCGTCAACGATGCCGCCGGCGGCAAGCACCGGTATCTTCACCGCGTCGACGGTCTGCGGTATCAGCGCGAGCGCGCCGATCTCGCCGGTGTGTCCGCCTGCTTCTGTCCCTTGCGCGGCGACCACGTCCGCACCGGCCTGCTCAGACTTCTGCGCGTGGCGCACTTTGCCGCACATGACGATCACCTTCATGTCGCGCCGGTGCATCTCATCGATGAACTCCGCTGGCACGGCGAGGCCGGCAACGAAGATCTTCACGCCCAGCTCATAGATCACGTCGATCTGCGGCCGAATGCGTTCCGGGTTCGGCGCAAGCAGATCGACGGCGAACGGCTTGTCGGTAAGGGATCGCGTCTGCTCGATCTGCTCGCGCAGTTGCGCCGGGTCCATCGTCGCGGCGCCGATCACGCCCAGGCCGCCCGCGTTCGACACGGCCGCGACAAGCGGAGCCGTCGAGACGCCGCCCATACCAGCGAGGAAAATCGGGTACTCGATGCCGAAGTATTCGCAGATGGACGTGTGGAGCGGGCTGTGAGCCAAGCTGGCCTCCATAGGTGGTTTCCGACTCGATAGAGCTAAGGCTGTCCGCGCGGAGTTTGGGGACAGGCCCGCAGATCGTATCCGAGCCTCCGTAACGCTGTCAAGCAGAGCGGTTTGTATCTGGCTGCTGGTTTATACTGACGCCGCACCTAGTATGGAACCTCCAATTCAGTACACCCACACGAGCGACGGCGTGAATATCGCGTACTGGACGTACGGACAGGGCTCGCCGCTGGTCTACATGCCGCATCCCGTCTGGGGTACCGCGCACTCGCTCTGGCGCCTTCCGCAGGCGCGCGCCTGGTACGAGCGCATCGGACAGGCGCATACACTAGTGCGCTACGACGCGCGTGGCACGGGTAGGTCGGAACGTCACGCAGATGACTATTCAATGGACGCTCATGTCCGCGATCTGTCGGCGGTGGTGAACGCCGCCGGTCTCGACCAGTTCGCGCTGCTCGGTTTCGCGCAGATAGGGCCTGCCGCGGTGGCGTATGCGGCAGCACAGCCGGAGCGGGTTTCGCACCTCATTTTATGGTGCACGCTGATCGAAACGTCACACTATATCGATAGCCCGCGTTTTCAGGCGTTCAGCTCGCTCCGATCGATGGTAGACCGGGAGTGGCAGTTGTACGTGGACACGATGGCGAACCTCGTGTACGGCGCTGCCTTTGACAGCGAAGCGCGCCGTGAAGTCGCGGTGATGATGAGCGAGAGCGTTGCACCGGGAGAGCTGGCGGCGATCATGGAGGGCCACAAGACGTTCAGCGTGCTGGACTGTGCTGGCCAGGTCACCGCGCGGACGCTCGTCGTTGATCGAGCGGGTGTGCGCGTGTTTCCCGAAGGCGAATCAATGCGCCTGGCGTCGTCAATCCCAGGCGCGCGGCTGGTCATGCTCGAGGGTGACCAAGCTTCGCCTTACCTAGGAGACCAAGAGGCAACAGCGCGACTCATCGATGAATTCACGGGCATCGCGCTGAACAGGCACGCCGTAGCGGATGCGGGCGTGGTGGCGATCCTCTTTACCGACATCACCGACTCGACCGCGCTCACACAACATCTGGGCGATGCGAGGGCACAGGAGCTTGTCCACGCGCACAACGACATCGTGCGCGAAGCGCTGGGCGCGAACGGCGGGACGGAGATCAAACATACCGGCGACGGGATTATGGCGTCGTTTTCGACGGCCTCCAGCGCGCTTGAGTGCGCGATCGGGATCCAGCGTGCGGTGGCCCTTCGATGCGACGAACACCTCTCAGTTCACGCCGGTATCAACGCCGGCGAGCCCGTCGTCGAGGATGCCGATCTGTTCGGCACGGCGGTGCAACTTGCGCGCCGGCTCTGCGATACCGCGCAGCCCGGGCAGGTCCTGGTTTCGGATGTGGTGCGCCAGCTTGCGGCTGGTAAGGGTTACCTCTTCGCAGACATCGGAGAGGTGATCCCGAAAGGCTTCGACGAGGCGGTACGTCTATACGAGCTGCGCTGGCAGGACTAGTGGAACAAGACATACGTTTCTGCACAACGACCGACGGCGTCCGCATCGCTTACGCCACAATCGGCGCCGGGCCGCCGCTTGTCTACGTCTGTGGCTGGCCGCAGAGCATCGACCTCGAGCTCGACGTGCCGAACTCTCGCGCGTTCCTCGAAGAGCTGTCCGAAGGCTTCACGCTCGTCCGCTACGACATGCGCGGTGGGGGACTGTCCGACCGCAACGTTGAGGTAAACGCCGAATCTTCCGCGCTCGACCTCGCGGCCGTCGTCGATCATCTGGCGCTCGAGACGTTCGATCTCGTGAGCTTCGGGTTGCTCGCGGGGCCCATCGCGATGGTGTATGCCGCGGCGCACCCCGAGCGTGTCAAACACATGGTCCTCTGCGCGCCGTATCTCGACGGCAGCAGGATCATCGCACCGGAGCGCGGGCGCGCGCTCATTGAGTACGCGAAGAACTTCGGCTTTCCGTTTACTAGCTTCTCCGACGAGCCTTTCATGACACGAGAGGAGACGAACGAAGTAAGGCGCCTCCAGGCGGCGGCGGCTCCTCCCGAGATCCAGGCCAAGCTGCTGGAGGCGATGTTCGCCGCGGACGTCGAAGCTATCGCACCGCGGATCATGACGCCAACGTTGGTGATGCATGCGCGTCAGGATTCATACGTACCGTTCGCGCTTGGCCGCGAGGTCGCGCTGCGTCTTCCGAATGCCGAGTTCGTGACGTTCGATTCGACATCACCGGCCGTCTGGCAGCAGCGCGATATCGTCCTGCCCGAGCTGCGGCGCTTCGTCAGGGACGATAGCGAAGACCACAAACACGAAGCTGGTTAGTGGCAAGGGAGACCACACAGTGGACACTAATGTGCTTTTAGCTGAATGGACTGGTCCCTTTGGCGGCGTGCCCGCCTTTGACAAGATGGACCTCAACGATCTGAAACCGGCCCTCGAGGGCGGCATGGAGCGGGGCCTCGCGGACATCGATGCAATTGCGAACAGCACGGAGCCGCCGACATTTGAGAACACCATCGTCGCGATGGAGCGCTGCGGACGTGATCTCGATCGGGTCTTCGCGTTCTGGGGACTCTGGGCCGCCAACCTCTCGACTCCTGCATTCCGGGAGATCCAGGGCGAGATGGCGCCCAGGCTGGCTGAATACCGCTCGACGATCACGCAGAATTCAGCGCTCTTCGCGCGCATCAAGGCCGTGTATGAAGGCGAGGAGATTAAGTCGCTACGGGCCGACCAGCAGCGTCTTGTCTGGCTGGTGTATGACCGTTTTGCCCGCAATGGCGCGATGCTGCAGGGTGAGGCCAAGGAGCGCTACGCCGAGATCAACAAACGGCTCGCTGAGGTGCACACGAAGTTCTCTAACAACGTGCTCGCCGATGAGGAAGGCTACGTCCAGTACCTCACAGCGGACCAGCTGACCGGGCTGCCCGACTCGTTCATCCAGGCGGCGGCCGCCGCGGCTACCGATCGCGGACACACAGGCGAGTACGCCATCACCAACACCCGCTCCTCCATGGATCCCTTTCTGACCTTCTCCGATGAGCGCGAGCTACGGGAGAAGGTCTGGCGGACCTACTATTCCCGTGGCAACAACGGTGACGACCATGACAACAACGCGATCATCGCCGAGATCCTTCAGCTGAGAGATGAGCGCGTCAAGCTTCTCGGCTATGGCAACTACGCTGAATGGCAGCTCGAGAATCGTATGGCCAGGAAGCCGGAGAACGCCTACGAGCTCATGAAAGCGGTGTGGCCGGCGGCGGTGGCGCGTGTGAAGGAGGAAGTGGCCGACATGCAGGCCATTGCGGACGCGGAGGGAACCGGCATCAAGATCGGGCCCTGGGACTATCGCTACTACGCCGAGAAGGTACGCAAAGAAAAGTACGACCTCAATTCCGACGAGGTGAAGCAGTACCTCCAGCTCGACAAGCTGCGCGAGGCCATGTTCTTCGTCGCCGGAGAGCTGTTCAACTTCCAGTTCACCCCCGTTCCCGAACGCTCTGTCCCCGTGTTCCACGAGGACGTGAAGGTCTGGGAGGTCACGGACAGGACATCCGGCGATCATGTCGGTCTGTGGTACCTCGACCCCTATGCGCGACCGGGCAAGCGATCGGGCGCTTGGGCAACCACGTACCGCAGCCACGAGACGTTCGACGGAAAGAGAACGGTCCTCGGCTCAAACAACTCCAACTTCATCAAGGGTGCGTCCGGCGCACCGGTGCTCATCTCCTGGGACGATGCCGAGACGTTCTTCCACGAGTTCGGGCACGCCCTGCACTATTTTTCATCGATTGTCGAGTATCCCACGCTCAATGGCGGCGTCCGTGACTACACCGAGTTCCAGTCGCAGCTTCTGGAGCGCTGGCTCGTGACCGATGAGGTGATCGACAAGTATCTGGTCCATCACGAGACGGGCGAGTCGATTCCCTCTAGCCTCGTGGAGAGGATCAAGCGCGCCGCCAACTTCAATCAGGGATTCGCGACAACGGAGTATCTCGCATCAGCGCTCGTGGACATGAAGTACCACACGACCAACCCAGCGAACCTCGAGCCCGCTGCCTTCGAGCGCGCCGCGTTGGCCGAGCTGAACATGCCGGATGAGATCGTCATGCGGCACCGGAGCACGCACTTCGGGCACATCTTCTCCGACGAGGGCTATGCCGCGGGCTACTACGGCTACATGTGGGCCGACGTGCTCACCTCGGACGCAGCGGAGGCGTTCCACGAGGCGCCGGGCGGTTTCTATGACAAGGACTTGGCGAGGAAGCTGGTCGACAACCTGTTCGCGGTTCGAAACGCCGTCGACCCGATCGATGCCTACCGCGCCTTCCGTGGCCGCGATGCCCAGATTGACGCGCTCATGCGCGACAAAGGATTCCCCGTCCACTAGCCCACGAAGCCGAAACGCGCTCCGTCAGGCGTCCGGGTGGGAGGTCGTGGCGGGCGCTAGTGCGCGGCTGCCGGCTCGCCAGCGCCGTTCGTAGCCGGCGGCGGGCCGGGCTCCCAGGCGTACTCCTTGCCCGTCGCGATGCAGTGCATCAGCTCATCCAGATCGAGCTGGTTCGGCTGCGGCGGCGGATCGCCGTGCGGGATCGCGCGGATCATCTTGAACGCATCATCGATCTTCGAGCCGCGGATCACCGGGCTGTGGCACGAAGCGATCGTGCTGATGTCCAGGTTCTGAACGGTGTCCACGTGGCGCTCGAACTTGTCGGGATCGAGGAGCTTGAACCACGGGCTGTTCATGCGATTGAACATCTCGATACCGCCCTGCCATGCCATCGGGTCGAGCTCCGCGATGTCGTCCATCGGACCCGGCAGCGGGGTTGCAAACGTGTCGACGGCCCAGTACACGCCTGTCTTGTCGTCGTACAGTCCGCGCGTCACCGGCGAATCGAAGAGCGGTGGCGTGACCGCCTTCAGCGTGCGGTCTCCTGCCTTCCATGAATCACCGTCGTTGACCCAGCGCATCCGTTCCTTCGGGATCTCCAGGCTGCAGCCGTGCCGTTCGGAGAAGAACCACGTGATGACGACCTTTGCGTTCGGGCAGGCCGCCATGACCTGCTCCAGGTTGCCGGAGTGGTCGATGTCATCGTGCGAGAGGAAGATCCACTTCACGTCGCCCGGGTCGACGATCGAGAAGACGTCTTTCAGCCACTGCTCTCGGTTCGCAGGGGTTCCTGTGTCAACGATGATCGGCTCTGGCCCCTTGATCACGAGCGAATTGAGATACACCGTGAGCGGCCCGATCGCCGCCTGCTGCGTCTGCTGGATCAGCCACGTATCGTCGGCGACCTTCAGGGGCGGGTGATGCGTTGTTGGCGCTACTGGAGCAAATGATGTCATTTCGATCTCCTTGCGTTGATTGTCCGGGGAAGGGCGTAGAGCAGTATAAGAAAAGTCGGGACGCGGCGACAAGCGATAATAGCGCTACTAAGTCGGGTTCGTGGCGCTCTGAACTCGCTACGCTGAAACCCGCGCCGCGAATAGTCCCACGATTCGCGTCATCCTGAGCGAAGCGAAGGACCTGGCCCTCCGGGAGGGGTGACTAGCCTAAGCGTTTCTGCGAAGGGGCTGTCGGGTGACCCTACCTCTCCCGTGAGTAATCCCAAGAGATGTACTTGCGCGGCGGCGTCATGCTGAGCGCAGCGAAGCATCTGACCCTCCGGGAGGAGGCAGGCCGTTGCTCGCACGCGCTTGGCTCACTCCTCCCGTGAGTAGTCCCACGAGATGTACTTGCGCGGCGTGATCTTGATGTAAGCGACGTTCGGGCGTGGATCGGTCGGCAGTTGCTCCTCCGGCACGCCACGCTTCGCCATCGATGCGCGCATGAGCTTGAGCACCTCGGCGGGTTCACTCACGATCGATGCGTCTCCTTGCACCAGGACACCCTTGATGTCCTGCATCGACGAGCCGGTCTCGAACAGCGCGCTCGCCTTCGTGTTCCGCCCGATGTTCGCAAGGCGCTGTGTGCCAAGGTGACCTCCCGCGTACAGGTCGTCGCCGATGCGGAAGAAGCCGATCGGCACCGTGTGCGGGTAGCCGTCCTTCCCGATCGTGGTGAGATACAGCCATCTGGCCTCACTATCGACGAACGCATGGGCTTCTTCC